>CALGOE010000233.1 GCA_937958145.1 uncultured Desulfobacca sp. | reverse complement strand
ACGGCGGCGTCTCCGCCCGCGGTGAGGTCGGGCCACCGCTGACCGGACCGCTTTCCGGCGTTGCTAATGGGGTTTCCTGGACGAGGAGACCACTGGGACCTGAGGGCTGTTCCGGGGCCACCGGGGTTGCCGGGGCCGGTTTGGCTTCCTCCGGCTCCAATCTGAGCACCCCAGCCAATGGCTTCGGTTCCATCTTGGGGGTCTTGCCCTCAATTGTTTCCGGCGCTGCCGTCAAGTCCGTCGGCGGTTTGCGCACCGCAAACACGTAAAGGAAAAACAACAGAACAAGGGCGCAAATAATGAGGAGCCGATGGCGCAGCCAAGCCGGGCGGGCCGGAGAGGCACTGGGCGGCATCGGCGCCGGGGTTGCCGGGGTCTGTTCTTCATGCTCAGGGGGAGAGAGAGACATAAGGGCCATCCTTTTTCGATTTTGACATCGATCCTTGCCAAGAAAAGGCGTGATTAAAAAATATCGGCACTGAACACGTAAATTTCCGTTTGCGGGTCTTGCCAGGCACGCACAGGCAGGTTGGCTTTGCGACAGGTCTGCTGGAGAAAAGTATCCCGGTCCCAGCCGTATTCTGTGGCTACCTGGGGCAACAAGAGTCCATGGTGGCGGCCGCGGCGGAGGTACAGACCATGGCGGCCGACCTGAATCTCTTCAACGCTCTGGATGCGCCTGAGGGGCGACAAAACCGAGATCTCCACGTCAATGTCCGGCCATTCCGCCGCAGTCAAAGGGGGGAAACGGGGATCCCGGAAGGCCGCCGCATAGGCCATCTCCTGCACCGTTGCGGCCAACGGTTTGATGGCTTCGATGAACCCGATGCACCCCCGCAACGCCCCCCGTTTATGCAACGTCACAAAGGCGCCCCGGGGCTCCTGTAGTACCCCGCTGAGCTGTGGCAGCGGCGGCGGCGCCTCGCCCCGCAGCCCTGCCGCAATACTCTGCCGGGCAATTTCATGCAATTGTTGTTTCTCTGCTGCACTCAATTCCATACCTAGCTCCCCGGGTCCCGCCCCCCAGCCGCACAGACACCTTTCCGGCCCCAAGCAGACTGCCAGCCAGACACAGACAAAGACCGCCGCCTTGGTCAACCTCAACACCGCAGACCACCCCGGCCATCCTGTGGGCCCGGACTTGCCGACCGCGGCGCCGGCAATATACCGAGCAGCTCGCGGCAAACGGCCAGCGCCTGGCCACCTCATTTCTAAGTAGCTATATTATCAAAATAATTTATCTACTGTCAATTGGAAAAGCCGCTCCTGGCAGGGAACCCTGGTTGCCACAAAAGGCCTGGATTTTCTTCAGGGAAAAGGCTACAATGGAGCAGCGCGGCAACGCCAGCCGTTGATCTGCGTCCGTGTCTTGCTCAGACTGGAGATGGCCATGAAACGTGTCGGCATTTACTATCACCCTTCCTTCAGCCGCAAGAGCTATCTGACGGTGGGCAACCGCTTGCGGGATTTTCCCGAGGCCTTGGCTGAAGTGCTGCAGTTGCCCAATGTCCAGATGTTTCAGTGCCCCCGGGCCTCCGAAGCCCTCATCCTCAAGGCCCATGCCCCGGAAATGCTCCAGGGGGTGGCCCGCGACCGCATGTGCAGTACCGCCTATGAATCCGTGGGCGGGGTCGTCGCCGCCATGGAGGCTTTGGCTGGCGGCGAGCTGGACCGGGCCTTTTGTTTTATCGGCGCCGGCGGCCATCATGCCGGTTATCGCACCTTCTGGGGGGCCTGTTGTTTCAACGATGTGGTGATCGCCCTGCGCCAGGTCAGGGATATCAGTCCCCTGCGGCGTTTCGCCATCGTTGACACCGATGCCCATCACGGCGACGGTACCCGGCAGCTCCTCTGGAACGATCCCGAGGTCCTGCATCTGTGCTTCTGCGGCGATGATTATGAGTCGGAAGACGGCACCAAAATCGACGTGGATGTCTACCATCTGGCCGGCACGGCCCACCCGGACCAGGACTATGTGGCTGCGGTCCGGGAGCATCTGCCCCGGATCACCGCCTTCCAGCCCCAGCTCCTGGTCTGGTACTATGGTTTCGATACCCACCGGTTGGATTACGGCTCCATCGGTCTGACCGAGGCGGCCTATCTGCAGATCTGCCGCCTCATGATCGAGACTGCCGCCACCCTGCAGATTCCGCTGCAGGTAGTGTTGGGGGGTGGTTCCCTGGCAACCCTGGCCACCGCCACCATCCCGCCCATTATCCACCAACTGGCCACTACCTGACAAGGGCCGCTGGCAACGCGGTCTGCTCAAGGTGGCAAGAGCCCTGTTTGTCAGGGGCACCGGGGTGAGTCGCTTGGAAGCCTACAGCAAAACCGAAAAAATGGCCGGCCTCTTCCTGTTTCTCGCTCTGTTGGGTGGCATCACCTTTCTCCTGCTCATCGGCCAGGGGAAAGGGTGGTTCCGCAAAACCGAGACTTATTTGGTCAAATTTCCCCAAAGCTACAACCTGGAACCTGGTGCTGCGGTCAAGATGTTTAATACCGAGATCGGCACCGTCCGTCGCCTGCGCATCGTCCGTGTTAAAGATGAGAATCAAGTGGAAGTGACCATCCGGGTCCGGAACGAATACGTCCACCTGATCCGGGGCAATTCCGTGGCCCAGGTGGAGAGCCCCACCATTCTCGGCAGCGAGTTTTTGAGCATCAGCCCCGGTTCCTATGCCTATCCGCCCATTCCGCCCTATGGCACCATCCCTTCCCGGCTCAAAAAGACCCTGGCCGATTACCTGGAGGAATTTCAACCCGAAGAGAGTCTGCACAAAGCCCGCCAGCTTCTGGCCAATCTCCTGGAGATGAGTGAACAATTCAAGGCTTATGAAACCAAAATCAATTCCATCCTGACCCAGTTTGATACCGCTTTGGCCAGCGTCACCGAGGGCCGGGGCACCATCGGCCGACTCCTCATGGACCGGGACCTCTATAACCGCCTGCAGCGCAGTGTCACCACATTGGAGAACATCCTGCAGAATTCCGAAAAAGTGACCGTGGACGTGAAGTCCACTGCCGGCAAGTTGCCTCCCCTGGTGGACCGGGTGAACGAAAATCTTGAGCTTTTGCGCTGCATCCTCGGGGATGTCCAAAAGGCCTCCGGACAGCTTCCCGAATTGCTGGAAACCGCCGATGACGCCACCCGCACCGGCAAAGAGGTCATTGACGCCATCAAGGCCAATCCGCTTATCCGTTGGACCCTGCCCAAAACACCCCCCGGCGAGGCCATTCATGTGGAACCCCGGAATCTGCCATGAGGGCTGTAGGCCGGACCGAGTGGGCGGGAGGGTAGGGGGGTGACGGCAATGCCGATAAAGACGTTGCTTGGTCGGGGCGCTTGGTGGCGCCAGTTCTTCAAGGCGTTACTCCTCGTCAGCCTGCTGGTCTCTCCTTTAACAGGCTGCGGCCGCCGTCCCGACCCCTACGGGCAGCAGGTCAGCCGCGCCCTGGATGCCGGCCTACGGGGCCAGGAACTCTTGGGGGAGGGGCAAACCCGGCGGGCCGAACGATCGTTCAGTCGTGCTCTCGACCTCCACGCCGGCATTGACCATCCTGCCGGTATCGCCCGCCAGCTCAATAACCTGGGGGCCGCCGCTTTGGCCCGGGAAGACCTGACTCAGGCTGCCGACCTTTTCCGGCAAGCCCTCTTCCTGAACCAACAACTGGGCTACACCGCGGAGGCGGCCCTGAATTTAGCCAATTTGGCCACCGTGGCCCACAAAGGCGGCGACCTCAGCCAGGCCGACCGCTACCTCCAGGAGGCCCGGGAACTCGCCGGCCGCGCCGGCTCCCTCCGCCTGCGCGGCCAAATCCTCTGTCAGATGGCTGGGTTGGCTTTGGATAAGAACGATCCGGGCACCGCCGCCGCTCTCCTGGCCGAGGCCGAACCGGCCCAAAAAGAACCTGCGGTCCGCGGCCCCTGGTTCTATCAACAGGGTCGGCTCCACCTGATCCGGGGCGATTTCCTAACGGCCCGGGATTTTTTCCACCAGGCCCTGGAGGCTGACCGGGCCGTCCTCAATCGCCCAGGTATGGGCGCAGATCTGCAGGCTCTCTCCCAGGTGGCGGCCGGCCAAGGGGATTTTGACCAAGCCTTTCTTTACGCCTCCCGGGCCTTCCGCCTCTATGCCGCCACCCAGAGCTGGACCAAGGCCCGCCAATGCCTGGAAACCCTGCGCCATCTCAATCAGAATGGCAAGCTGGGTCAGAACCTGGAGCTGTTTGAAAAACAGGTGGCAGCCGCCCAGGCCGCCGGCACCTGTCCCCCACCGCCGCCGGCGCCAACTCCAGGCGCGTCGCCCCCCCCGGCTGCAGGGAAAAAGTGAGGAACACTTGTCGGCAAACCGCCCAGATTATTCCAGGGTTTGTTGACCTGGGCTCATATTTTCCCATCGGCTTGGGATCCAGAAGCGGGAAGCAAAGGGCAGGGCAGGGGGGATGGTCCCCGGCCCTCTCCTCGGCAGGCAGCCTTGCAACAGCCGGTCAGGAACCACAGCCGTGGCCGTGGCCTTCGCCGCCACTGCAGGTAAATTGCGGCGTAAACTGCGGCAGCCGGCCGGTCAGAAACGCCTCAACCGCCTCCCGGACCGTGCGGCTGTCCTGGCCGAACCTGACTTCGATCCCCATTTGGTTGAAACCCATGAGCGGCCGCAGGCCCATGCCGCCGGCGATGAGAACGCGGACGCCGTTATCGGCCAGAAGACTGACCGCCGCCATACAGCCCCCCTGTTCATGGGGTATATTCGGCAACGTGCTGACCGCACTGACCTGGCCGGCGGCAATCTTTACCAGGGTGTAAAGATCGCAATGACCGAAATGGGCTTCCACAGCCGCGTCCAGGCCCCCGGGCGGGGATGATGGAATAGCCACTAAAACTTCTGCCATTATTTCCTCCTCTGCAACCGCCGATACCGGCCGCCTCCAGACGGCGGCCAGGGACGCCAGTACCATGTCTTGCCGATGCCACCCTTGCCGCTGGCCCCAGCCGTTATCAAGATATCGGGACGTACAGGCTTCCGGGTCCACAATGACAAAAACGGTTGCCCAGCCATTATTATGAACTTATGTTAATAATAAGGCGCGCTGCGGCCGGCGTCAAGACTTTTCTGCCTGATCAGGCTCTTCTGTGGCCAAACAGGGTGGGTGAAGACGACTTTCGTCTCTTGCGGCAGGAGAGAATACTTTCTCGCGGCCGGCAAGCGCCGCCAAAAAGCCTGCGCTGGGATTTAAGAAGGGATTTCAGGGCAGATGGGGCAGGGGACGATGCCCGCCGGCCCCTGACGGCGCTTTGGATACAATTCTCTGTGGAAAAAACCTCGCTCGTACTTGTCTAGGCACCGCTCCAGTCCGCCAGAAAGCGGCTGACATCCGGCAGCACCGGTTCGCCCTCCTGCAGGAAGCTGGCCAAATAGAGCAGAATGGTCAGGTGCTTATAGTGCGGATAAATGATTTCCGTGACCGGCCGCCCGGCCTGCCGCAGCCGTTGGGCCAGCCGTCGGGTATTTGCCGCTTCGACGATGCGGTCCGTGGCCCCATGCAAAAGCAGGGCTGGGGGGGCCGCCGGGGATACAAAGTTGATGGGTTGCGTCTCCGGGATGTCATCAGCGCCGCCAAAGATCTCGATGAGCTGCCGCTGCCGCAGGGGCAGGAAATCATAGGGCCCGGCCAGACCGATAAAACCGCTCAAGTCTTTTGGAGCCAGCTTCACCTGGTTGAGATAGCGGCTGTCCAGCGCCAGCATGGCGGCAATGTAGGCCCCGGCCGAGTGCCCCATGACAAAGAGGCGATCAGGACTGCCGCCCAGGCCGGCAATATGCTCCTTAGTCCAGGCGCAGGCCAGAGCGCCGTCCTCCAGAAACCCCGGGAATCTCACCTCCGGATAGAGCCGATAATCCGGGATAACGGTAATGACCCCCCGGGCGCTCAAGGCTTGGCCCACAAACCGGTAATCCTGCCGTCGGCCGCTCTGCCAGGAACCGCCATAGAAAAAGACCACCACCGGCCGGTCCTGGACTGCCTCCCGGGGCAGGTAAACGTCTAATTGCTGACGGCCCTTGTCCCCATAGGGGATGTCTTG
>CALGOE010000232.1 GCA_937958145.1 uncultured Desulfobacca sp. | reverse complement strand
AGTTTCTTGGCATGCCAGTATCCCACCCCATTTCCGATCCCGGTTCCTGCCAGGCCGGGGGCCCGCGTGTGGAGGGTAGATGACAAAAAAACCTTTAGCCCGGCCGGGAAGATTGCTGCCGGTCCCCAGGTGGCCGAACTTCCTTCTCTTCTGCCTGTTGCTGAGTCTCGCCGGCCCCGCCTGTCAGCAAGCGCCCAACCCGGACCAGCAGTTGGCGGCTCGCCTCGACGCAGTCCTGGCCGCCAGTTGGCGGTTCTACAAGGTCCGCTTCATCCAGGAAGACGGCCGGGTAGTGCGGCCGGAAAACCACCATGACACCATCTCCGAGGGCCAGGCCTATGCCCTTTTGCGGGCCGTCTGGAGCAATGACCAGGCCACCTTTGACCGCGTCTATGGCTGGACCGAAGCCAACCTCTCCCAACAGGCCCGCCAGGGCCGCCATCTTTTATCCTGGCATTTCGGGCAGGATGACCAGGGGCAATGGCGGCTGTTGGATGCCAACAGCGCCACCGACGCCGATTTGGACTACGCCCTGGCCCTGCTGTTGGCCCACCGGCGCTGGGGTCGCCCAACCGCCAATCTGCCTGATTACAAGGAAAAAGCCCTTTTGGTGCTGCAGGACATCCTGGGCCACAACACCTGTCGGGATCAATGGGGCCGCCTCTGGCTGACGCCAGGAGATTGGGCCGCCTGCCAGCAGCCCTTGCTTCTCAATCCCTCGTATTTTTCGCCGGCGTGGTATGAAGTCTTTTATTGGGTTCAGGGCGACCGGCGCTGGCTGCAGTTAACCGACAGCGCCTATCTGGCCTTGGAGATCCTGGGCCGCCGGTTCGGGGAACAGGCCGGCGTCGGCCTGGTACCGGATTGGTGCCTGCTCCAGGATAAAGAGACCTTTGCCCCGGCGCCGGACCAGAGCGCCGCCTTCGGCTGGGACGCCGTCCGGGTCCCCTGGCGGGTGGGCCTGACCGCCATCTGGTTTCAGGATAAACGGGCCAAGGACGTCCTGGCCAAGACCTTTCTTCCTTTTGCCCGCCAGCAGTGGCAGGAACACGGGCGCCTGTTCGCCGTTTATACCTATGACGGCCGCCTCCTGGTGGACTATGACAGCCCGGTATTGTATGCCAGCCTGGTGGCTGCGGCTCTGGCCGAGGGGGACAAAGACCTGGCCCGCCAGGCCGTGGAAAAAATCCTGGGCTTTTATCAGGAAGGTCCGGAGGGTGGCTATTTCAACCGCCCCGACGATTATTACGGCAACAACTGGGCCTGGCTCGGCCTGGCCACCTATCGCCGGCTGGTTGTGCCGCAGTGGGAGGTGAAAATTTCTGAATAAATTCTTGCGGGGGGTGAGGGGCTCAAGCCTTCTGGGCCCCCTCAGTCCTGCCTCAAGCTTCTTCCCGCAGCCGCCCGCACATCCAATGCTGCAGCCAATTCCTCGCTGCTGGGGACAGAACCAAAGACCTGCCGCCACATCCAGGGGCTTTCCATACACAGGTAGACAAACACCTCCGGCGCCCGGTCGTGCAGCCAGCCCCGCATCCTGCTCAACATCTCGGCCCGCAGGGTCTTGAAATAGCGCTGTTTGCCATCCAAAGCGGTGATGAATTCCTCATCAGCAATGCGGCTGGCCGGGAAGCGGGCCCGGATGATGTCTCGGAGAGCCGGCAGGTAGCGCAAGGTGCCCAGACTGATCCAGGCGATGGCAGCCGGCGGCACAGCGCCGCAGAGCTGGTCAATTACCCGCCGATACTCCTCTTCCCATCCTGGAAAATAAATCAGCGGATCAAAGTGAAAGGCCAATCGGAACCCGGCCCGGGCGCACTGCTGGGCCGCGGCCAGGCGGGCGGCCAGTGGCGCGGCGCCGTGCTCCTCCTGCCGGATGAGGCGGGGCGGGTTCAGGGACCAGGCAAAGATCACCCGGGGGTTGGGCCCCAGGTCCAGGAGCGGCTCCACCCGGTGCCATTTGGTCTTGATCTCCAGAACGATAGGGGGCCAGGCCGCCAGCCGGGTAATAAGCTCCCGGTTCAAACCCAGGAGGTCATCCAGGGCCAGGCTGTCGCCGAACTCGCCGGTCCCCAGGCGGAGGATCTGGTTTGGTTTCGCCGTTACCTGCGCCTCAATCTCCCCCCACATATCGTCCCAGTTGGTAAACACGGTTATGGCCGGGAAATTGAAATAGCCCTGCAGGATGCAATAGCTGCAGTCCAGGGGGCAGTTGGTCATGACCTGCAGGGTCTGGTAGCCGCAGCAGATATATTCTTTGGTGCCGGGGCAGGCCCGCCAGAACGGCCCCTTCTGTCTGGCCAGGACCAGGGTCTCCTTGCCCCGGGCAATATCGGCCGGGGCGAGGGGCCCTGTGGGCCGCAGGACCTCCCGACTGGGGATAATGGCGGTGGGCAGAGACGCCAGGCGCTGCCGCACCGAGCGGCTGACCGGCTCGTCCTGCACCGCCGCCTCAATATACAGCCGCTTGATGCGGAACATGGCGCGGCTCCGCCGGACATGAAAATGGAAAGAAAGGCTTTTGGCGCCGCCCAAAGCCCCCGCTGGGATTGGGGGTGGGGCATCGCCCCCCGGCCTCCTCCCCTGCCGGCATTGTGGCAACAACCTGTTAGTGTTCAGTATATTCGTGCCCGGACACGGTCTGGCCATCCGTGGTGAA
Organism: uncultured Desulfobacca sp.; assembly: GCA_937958145.1. Taxonomy (GTDB): domain Bacteria; phylum Desulfobacterota; class Desulfobaccia; order Desulfobaccales; family Desulfobaccaceae; genus Desulfobacca. The sequence continues at coordinate 32,047 of CALGOE010000232.1, read as the reverse complement.
ATAGATCACCAGGGTGCTGCGGGGGATTTTGCCCTGGGTTTTATCCTGCACCTTCCGGACTTTTTTCTCCTCATCCACCAGGAAGGGGGTGGTGGATTGAGCACTGGGCTGCCGTTTGTCCGGGTTGTAGGGCAGAGCCGGGGCATCTTTAAAGCTCCGGTAGATGTAGACAATGGTATTGTCTGTTCTCTTGATTTCCTGGGGATCGCCGAACATCAGCATGATCTCATTTTTGGTAGTCTTGCCGTCCTGGATGCGCTCCACATAGCGGGGATTGATGGTATTGCCGGTGACATCCCGCCAAGCCAAGAGGCACAGCAGCATCCCCAGAAGCATCACACCGTGGCAGATACGTCGACGCAGGCTCATGCAGCTCTCCTTTTCCATGAAAATACGGCCAGAAGTCGACCCGACCGCTGCCATTGCCAGCAGATTTTTTGATGGGCAGAAAGTTCTTCCCAAAGAGACCCGGTCAGCTGAGCAGCACCGCCAGGATACCGCTCAAGAAGACCCCGTCAAAGGTGCCGGCGCCGCCGATGGAGGCCACCGGTGCCCCCATCTGCTTAATGTCGTTCAGCCTCAGGAGATCGGCCCCGATCAGCGTCCCCAAGGTCCCGGCAATATAGGCTACCGGCGCCCGCAGGTCCGGACTGCTGAACAGATATGCGGCCAAGACCGCCACCAGCGGCGGGATGAGGGCCGGAATGCCGATGCCCAGGCCCTTGATGGGCCGGGAGATCCGATAGACGACGGCGGTAACCACGCCCGTCGCCAGGACCGCCGGGACGACATTCGCCATCTTCAGGATCAGATACAGAGAGATCAGCAGGGGGATGAGGGCGCCGCCGACGTTGATGGCCAAGACCGTTTTCTGCCGCCGATACTGGGTCGGCAGGCGGTAGCGCACCCCAAAATAAATGATCTCTTTATCTTCGACGATCTGCCCGCCTTCCAACTCACCGATGGGGATATTGACAAAGCTGCCCAGCAGGGTGGCCATCATGATCCCGAACAGGGAGCTCGGCGGCAGACCCAGTTTGGCAAAGGCCACCCCAATGATCCCGACCTGCAAAAAGGCAAACAGAAAGATGGTCAGCACAAAAAACAGGGCGACCATAAACATGACCAGTGGTGGAAAAAACATGATGTCCGTCTCTCTTCTTGGGTTAGGGGGCGGGGTTTCAGGGGAGGAGGGAGGCGACTTGGACCCCCGGCCCCGCCCCTGCCGGCACTTTTTCCACAACCTGTTGCCGGCGGTTTGCCAATACGCTGAAACTAGTGCGCGCTGGCGCTCCCCCGCCACTGATAGGCCTTGAGCTTAAAATCCAGTTCCTCCAGGGAAATGCCCAACACCTGGGCCGCCTGCCGCCGGTCATTGCCTACCCTCTCCAGGGTCCGAAAAATCAATTCCCGTTCCAGGTCCATGAGGGAAGGTTCGGGGCCGGCCATGGCTCCGCCGACCTCCGGCCGGGCCTGCTGCAGGAATTCAGGGAGATGCTCCACCCGCAACACCGGCTCGGTGCAGAAGATCACCGCCCGTTCCATGACATTTTCCAACTCCCGGATATTGCCGGGCCAGGAATAGGCTTGCAAACGGGCCAGGACCGGAGGCTCCAGGCCTTGAATGGTACGATGATTTTTCCGGCTGTAATAGACCAAAAAATGCTGCGCCAGCAAAGGGATGTCCGTGGGGCGCTGCCGCAGCGGCGGCAAGGTCAGGCTGACCACGTTCAGCCGATAGAACAGGTCTTCCCGGAAGCGACCCTCTCGGACCTCATCCATTAATGACCGGTTGGTGGCCGCGATGATCCGCACGTCTGCCTTCTGGGTGAGATGACTGCCCAACGGCTCAAATTCCTTGAACTGGATCACCCGCAGAATCTTGGCCTGGATGGCCATGGGCAGTTCGCCGATTTCATCCAAAAAGATCGTCCCGCTGTGGGCCGCGGCAAAGCGGCCGCTTTTGCGCTGCGCGGCGCCGGTAAAGGCCCCCCGCTCATGGCCGAAGAGATCGCTTTCCAGCAAGGTCTCGGGTATGGCGGCACAGTTCACTACCACGAACGGCCCTTCCCGCCGGGGGCTATTGTGATGAATGGCCCGGGCGATCAGCTCCTTGCCGGTCCCTGTTTCCCCCAACAGCAGGATGGTGGCGTCAGTGGGCGCCGCCAGTTCCAGGAGTTGGAAAATTTCCTGCATGGGCGGGGATTCCCCGATGATGCCGCTCCGATCAAATGCCAACCTCGGACTCCCTTCCGATCAACCTTTCCAGGCCGTGGCAGACACCATGACACCGACAGGCAGTACACACAATCAGGCGTTTCCCGGCCTGCACTACCTTTTCCCGCAACCGCCACAGCTCCGCCGGACGATACCCGCCTACTCCCGGCGCCAGTTGGCGGCTGCGCAAGACCAATGTCTTATAGTCCCTGATCTGCTGGCGAGCCAGCATCTCAAAGAGATTGCCGAGGCGGGGGGCGCCTGTCAAGCCGCACCGCCGGGCCGGTTCCGGGCAGTCGTCGGGGCACAGGCCGGTGGCCAGACTCAGGTAGACCTCCCCCTCTGGCCCTTGCTGCCGGAACGGCAGACCTTGACCCAGCTCTGCCGGCACCGGAAGCGGCAGCCAAGTCTCGCCCGCCGGCGGCGTCAGCAGCAGCCAGGCAAAGGCCAGATGCACCGGTATGGCCGGGATAAGCCAATCCGGCCAGGTCTCTTCGGCCAAGATTGCGGCCACCGCGGCCGGCCCCGACGCCCGCATTATCCGGGTATTGGCCTCCACCGGCAACCGGGCCAGCTTCTGGGGATCCTGATCCACGAGCAGAAACCGGGCTTCCGGGTCTTGGGCCTGGAGGCGCCGCCAGGCCAACTGCCCGAAACGTCCGGCCCCGACAATGAGATAGGCGGCCGCCACGATTATTCTTGCCGGGGAAAGACCCCGATCACCGTCGGCAGCAAGGGGGCGGTCACATCAAAGAGCTCTCTGGCGCTCTGCTCCAGTGAGGACGGGGCGAAAAAACTGAAATCCGGGGTTTTGATGGCAAGTTGCGCTTTTGAGCCGCCATCCAGATTCAAGGCTGCATCAATTTCCAGGGGGCTGGCCTTGAGGAATTTGGCCAATTCATAGAGCGTAAAAAAATCACCGGCCGTGTGTATGACTAAAATATTGCCCCGGCGGTCTGTACCGATGACGGTCCGCTGTGCCTGCAAGTCCGTCTTTTTGACCCGAATTCGCCCCCGGGAATCCAACAGCAGCGGATATGACATCACCCCCTGCGTCCAGGGCAGCTTATTGACGTCCACCGGGTTGGCCACCAGGTCCAGAATCGTCGCCCGGGGCAGGTCCGGTGATATCCCCCGGGGTTCGGCCACAAACATCCCCCGCATGGCCACATTGCGCCGCGGGCCGATGAGTCGGCCGTCGCTCACCACCAGGCCGACGGGTTGCCACTCCTTGGTAAAATAACTGCCGTTGAAGATCACCGCCGCCTCGGTCATCTCCTGCCAGCTCTGCAGCCGCTGGGGTGGGCCGTGATAGACCCGGAAGGAATTCAGATTCGGATCAATGCGCACCACCGCCAGGGACTCGACCACCTCTTTGGTCTCCAAGACCTCCAGGCGGGTATAACTCAGGCCTTTGCCGATGCTCTGCCAGGTATGATCCAGATAACTTAATTCTGCTGCTGCCGGTGAGGCGCTGGCCCACAGGAGCAGCAGGATGGTGAAAAAACGCTGCAACACTGCCTATCCTTGCGAAGTCTGTTAATTTTAGGTATCTTATCACAGGAAATATTGTTCGTCTATAGGATGCCGCCGTATGCCCACTCCACGCCTGGCCGACGCCCACGCGCACCTGGATATGCCCGAATACGCTGCTGATCAGAGCAACATCATTCAACAGGCCCAGGAAGCCGGGGTCGGACTTATCATTAATGTCGGCATCAGCGTGAAAAATTCCCGCCAGGTCCTGGCCACCGCCCGCGGCTATCCCTGGATCTATGCCACCGCCGGCGTCCACCCCCACGGCGCCGCTGGCGTCTCCGGCGCCGATCTAGCCGCGGTCGCCGACCTTCTCGCCGACCCCAAAGTCGTCGCCCTGGGCGAAATCGGCCTGGACTTTTACCGCCGCCGGGCCCCCGAAGATATCCAGGAACACGTTTTCCGCCAGTTCCTGGACCTGGCCATCAGCCATGCCAAACCGGTGGTCATCCACACCCGGGACGCCACCGCCCGCACCCTGGCCATCCTGCGGGACTACCGCCAGCGCCTGGCTGGCGGCGTCATGCACTGTTTCAGCGGCACCTATGATGAAGCCGTGGCTTTTCTGGACCTGGGTCTGGAGATTTCCTTCTCCGGCGTCCTGACCTATCCCAATGCCAAACCCCTGCACGACGCGGCCCGGCGCCTGCCCCTGGAGCGCCTCCTCATCGAAACCGATGCCCCTTACCTCAGCCCCCAACCCCGCCGGGGCCAACGCAACGAGCCGGCTTATGTCCGGTTTACCGCCCAGACCCTGGCTGAACTCCGCCAGCAGCCTTTGGCGGACATCGCCGCCCAGACCTGGGAAAACACCTGCCGGGTTTTCGGGATTCACCCGGATGGGGGGCAGCAAAGGGAAAATGGGAAAATAAGGGCCGTATAGGAAAAAAGGCGGGAAATTTATTTCTTGAATCGTTCTCGGCTCAAACGCCGTTTCCCTTTCCCCTAAACAAAGGGCACGGGGATGGTCTTGGGGAAGAACAGCTCCTGGCATTGGCGGAGAAAATAGGCATCCGTCATGGAGGCGATAAAATCCCGCACCATCTCCGCCGGCTGGTGCGCCTCCAGATAAGCCGGCTTCATTCCCGCCAGGAAATCCGTCCAAATGGGGGAGTCCCGCCGCTCGTCTGCCACATCCCGGAGAAACCGGCGGAACATGTTGGCAAAAAGTTCGGCGATCTTGTCAGTCTGAGCCTTGATGCGGGGGTCCTGGTAGATCTGGCGGTAGTTGAATTCCTTTAAGGCCTTTAGGGCCTCGCCGATGTCCCGGCTGTAGCAGACGTAATTCTTGTTCTGGCTCTGGGTGATCAGGTCCGACACCAGCGAATAAATAATCGTCCCATTGGTCTGTCCCAGCCGCTCCCTGACCATCTCCGGCAGATCGTTGCGGTCCACCAACTTCAGGAGGATGGCATCTTCCAGGTCCCGGCCGATGTAGCTGATGGTATCGGCCAGGCGCACCACGCAGCCTTCCAGGGTCATGGGTTTGAGGGCGGCGTGGGGGTCGTCCTGCTTCCGGTCGATCTCCTGGTAAAAATCGGCAAAACTTTTTTCCCGGTCCGGGGCCAGGCGCTCCTGATGTATCTCTCCATCATGACAGAGGATGCCATCCAAGACCTGCAGGCTTAAGTTCAGCCCCCGACCGCCCTTCTCGATCCTGTCCAGAAACCTGACCCCCTGAATGCTATGCAGAAAAGGCCCTACGCCGTGCTCCACACAGAGCTGCGACAGGATGGCCTCGCCGTCGTGACCAAAGGGCGGGTGGCCGATGTCGTGCCCCAGGGCGATGGCCTCCAGCAGGTCCTCGTTCAGGCGCAGGTAGCGGCCGATGGTTCGGGAAATCTTGGAAAGCAGTTGGACATGCAGCACCCGATGGCTGATGTGCTCGTGGTCAATGAGGTAAAAGACCTGGGTCTTGTCAATATAACGGGTGTAGGCCCGGGAGTGGAGGATCCGGTCGGCGTCCACGGCAAAGTTCTGCCGATGGCCGGCCGCAATGCGCTCCTCGTACTGGCGGCGGATGGCCTGCCGGCTCTTGGTGGCATAGGGCGACAGAGTTTCGTCTTCCTGGCGGTCCAATTGGTCCCGCAGGGCCCGCAGATCAAAAGGCATGCGCCCTCTTCCCGTTACCTGGGCTTCACCAGATCATTGGGCTGGAACGGCCCACCGCTCACCGCCACTGCGGCCACGGCATTCTTCCCCAGGACTTCCGTCACCCGCAGTTCCCCCTTGGCCACATCATTGGTATAACCCAACAGGGCATTGGTCTGGGGGTTGCGGACTTCTTTGCCCGGCTGCACCACCTGCAGCAGTTTGCCCGGCTTCAGACCGGCATTGTTGCCAACGTTGACGAAAATTTTTTCTTTTTCCATAAATTCAATGCGGCCGAACCATTCCAGGCCCCGGATTTCGTTGCCCAAGAGAATACTGCTGCGGCTCACCACCTTGTTGGCCACCTCGGTCTTGGCCTCGCTGGCCGCAAAGGGCTCCAGGATCGTCTTGACCTCCGAGCCGTTAAAGGTCTCATAAAGGCTCAGGGCCACGTAACCCGAGCTGTCTTTATAGCCCGGCGGGATCACTTGGGTGATAATCACCCCCTGGACGCCCAAAGCGTGCCCCAGCGCCTGGATATTGCGGCTGGTGGTGATCTTGCTGCCGATCAGTTTGGCCTCAGCTTCTTTGGTGGCCGCCTCGGGCATGACCACCAGATCCCGCTGCCGCGCCAGATCGGCCCGCAGATTATTGGCCAGGGTTAGGTTTAAGCCATCGTAGCCTTTCGGGGTTTCCCGTAAGGCCGGCACCACCGCCACGGCCCGGCCGCTGTAGGGGCTGGTGGCTTTCACCTTGGAGACAAAGATATCACCGCCGCGGCCCTGTTCCCGCAGGATCCGTTCCACCTCGGCCCGTACCATTTCCTGGACCTTTTCCGGCGGCACTCCGGCCAGTCCTTTCTCTTTCCCACTCCGGCGGTCCCGCCATTTGGCGATGACATCGCCCAAGCCAGTGAATTCCTTGCCTTTTTCATAATAGACATATTCCGGTTCCGCCGGATAGGTCAGGTAATATGGGTTGCGGCCCCGCACATAGGTCTTGCCGCCAATGACCACTGTATCCCCGACCGCTTCGGGCGTCGTCGCCGCCTCCTTGGCCTCCTGGGCCACTTCCTCATCATCCGCAGTCTGCAAACCGGTCCATTTTTTGATGGTCGTACACCCCGGCAGCACCGCCAGGAAAATAAGAATCATACCTATGGTCAAGACAAACTTGTTGCCTGCAGGAGACCTCATCCTTGACTCCTCGTTCAGAAGAAATAAGCGCTGTCTCCGGGCGCCACCCGGTTTACCCCTTTCGGCAAAACAAAAAGCCCACAGGGATCATACCCTGTGGGCTTGATTAAGTCAAGATATTGCGATGGTTAGAACATATACCAGGCGTTGGCCATGAGGGAATGGTTCTCGCCATATTTGGTCTTGCTGCTGTTGACCGTGGTGTCCTGGAAATAATTCGTCCGCATGTAAGAATACTGCAGAGCGAACTTGACCGCCGGAATCGGTCGATACCACTGGGTCACACCGGCTCTCCAGGAGCTGACGATGGGATCATAACCCAACGGGTTGGCATACACATAGCCGGCCGGGTTGGCAGCCATGGCCGCGGCCAGGAAGGCATCCCGCTGTTGGGTGATGCCCCAGGATTTCTGGAAGCCGAAATTGACGTTGGTATAAATCTCCTCAGTCCAGTAGTACTGTAGCTGGACATTGCCGCCATACCGTTTCACGAAGGTGAGGTTATAGTTGTAGTTGGCAGTAACTGGATCAAAACCGCGGAAGGCATAGAAACGATCGTTGCCGGGAAGATCAATCCGCCAAGCCGAGACGCCCTGGCCGATCCACCACTGATGTGCCAGTCCCAAGGTCCCCGCCAGGCTTTTGGTGGTGGTGGGGATGATGGGGGTGAAGTTTTCGATCAACGCCAACCAGTGGTTCTGATACTCGGACTGGTTCACATTCATCGCCACAGCAGGAGCCTGGAAGTTATCCTGCCCCCAGGTCCGCCAATCGCCGGCTGCGAAGTTCACCGGGTTGTTCCGGGTCCGGAAGTAGCCGGCGCCGACGCCCACATAGAAGCCCCGGGGCTTGCCATACCAGGCGGCCTTGCCGTACAGATCCTGCTCAAACCGGACCTTGGCTTCCACCATCGGGGTTTCGCTCACTTCACCTTCAATGGGGTTGGTGGCGTCCACGTTCAGACCCCAGCGGCCGTTCTGCGGTGCTTCAATGGCCAAAGAAGCACTGATGCCATTATCAAACTTGTGGGTATAACGGACCTGCGGGATACGCAGCTGGGTGGCACCGTAGAGGCAATAGGCACCGGAATCGGCCGTTTCCGGGATAAATTCACTGTTGATGGACCAGAACTGACCGAAGATAATTTCCCGGTCGGTCCAGGCCATCTTGAACATGGCATGGCGCAGCCGCAGCTTGGCTTGGTTAAACGAAGATTCATTTGTCGCCGTCCAGTTGTTTTGCCGACCGGCCACGGTCCGGCCGACATTCGTGCCATCACCGCCGTCAAAGTCCACTTCGATGAAGCCGGTCACTTTGCCGCCCCAGAGTTCCGGACCTTTAACGGTAAAATTGAAGCGGGTGGCGTTGGCGTTCATCATGAACTTGCCATGGTTGGCGTTGGCGACGTTGTTACGCGCTGAATAGTTGGACAGCGCATAGTTGATGCCCTGCTGGCTGTTCCACATGGCATCCAAGCGGATATAGCCGCCCAACTCGAATTCCGTTTTGGCCTGGGCAGTCAACGGCAGGCAGACCAGCACTGCCACCGCCAAGACCAGTAACCATGTCTTTTTCATTGTTCCCCCCTTAATTGATGTGATGGTTAACCTTTTTCCCCTTTCAGGTTAAAACGCATAACTTCATGTTTTAATGCGTAATTTTGGTTCTCCCCCCTCCTTTCCCGTGTCTGGTACAGGCGACACATTTATTCACTGCTTGGCGCTAATATAGGCCAAGGTCCAGAATTTGTCAACAAAAAAATAGTTGAAAAATTCCGCTGTGTAATCTATCGGCTGCCCCGTCCGGGAAGATGAACTCTTCCTTGGCGTCAGATCATTTTTTCAGTGTTTTTCCCCTCCTGGCAGCAACACTTCTGCATGGCCTTCCTCCCTCGCCCCCGTCACCCGGTTTTGGCCGCCAAGGCCCCGGCCACCTTCTCTTCCAGTTCATCCTTGTCAATGGGTTTGATGCAGTAGTCATAGGCCCCCCATTCTTTGGACTGCCGGGCCGTTTCCAGGGTCGGGTAGCCGGTCAACATGATCACCTGTATCTGGGGCGAAATTTTCTTCAGCTCCTCCAGGACATCCACCCCGCTCATCTTTTTCAACCGGATATCCAGGATGGCCACATCCACCCCTTGGCTGCGGGCATGTTGCAAGGCCTCCTCTTCGTCGGTAAACACCGCCACCTGATGCCCTCGGCGCTCCAGAATGCGTTTGATCATGATGCCTGCGTCCGGCACGTCATCCAAGACCATGATGCGCCCCATGCCGACCTCCTTGAGCCTCTGATAGTAGTTTTGCCGCTTCCGGGTGCAGTAAACTGTTTTCGCAATCGTCTGCCATTAAAACCTGGCCGGCCCGCGGCAGTTTCACCACAAAGAGCGCGCCGGGACCGGCGCCCTTGGGTTCGCTCCCCGGGGCGACAGGATAACCCGCCGGCCGGGGACTGACCACAAAAATGTTGCCTTGATGCTCCTGAATAATGCCGTAGGACACGGCCAGGCCCAGACCGGTGCCCACGCCCGGGGCCTTGGTGCTGAAAAAGGGATCAAAAACCCGGGGTAAATGCTCCGGACTGATGCCGCTGCCGGTGTCCGCCACGCTCACCAGGATATGCTGTCCGGACGGGCAAAGGTCCGTTCGCACCCAGATCGTCCCGCCCTGACCGATGGCCTCAAAGGCATTATTCAGCAGATTCAGCCAAACCTGGCGGAGTTTCTCCCGGTCTCCCTCCACCGCCGGCAGCTCCGGGGTCAGGGCCAGGTCAATGTGCACCCAGTGCTGTTGAAAGATATGGTCGATCAACTGGACCACTTCTCTGAGGCTGGCATTGACATCCAAAAGCTCCTTGCTGCCTTCGCTGATCCGGGAAAAGCTCAGCAGATCGGCCACGATGCGCCGGCAGATCTTCACCTGTTTTTCAATAATCTGGATAAATTCATAACTCTCTTCGTCCTGGGGCAGATCCTCCAGCAGCATCTGGGCATATCCCAGGATAATCCCCAGCGGAGTGTTAATTTCATGGGCCACGCCGCCGGCCAGTTTCCCCAGCTCTTCCATCTTGACGGCTTGGATTAACTTTTCCTGATACAGCTTCAATTCGGTGATGTCCCGGGCCGTCAACAACAGACCCACCGTCCGCTCCTCATCAATGATCGGCACCTTTACCATGTGGAACCAATGCTTCTGGTTCTGCCGGGGAATGACCACCTCTTTGCGCAGCGGCTGACCGGTCCGCAAAATGGCCAGGTCCTCTTGCCGAATCGCCGCGGCCACCCCCGGCGGGAAAATATCCACATCGGTGCGGCCGATCACCTGTTCCGGCCTGAACCCGAAATACTCCAAAAATGACTGGTTCACCGCCTGATAAACCAGATGGGCGTCCTGCAGGCTCACCAGATCGGGGGTCATGTCCAGCATGGTGCGCAGGAGCTGCTGCTGCCGGGTTAATATCTTCTGAGCCGTTTGCAGCCCCTCAATATGTTCCTGCAAGCTGACGGCCATGTAGTCAAAGGTATCGGCCAAAGCCTGAATCTCGTCCCCGGCCAACTCCTGGTAAACCTGACACTCCTGGCAGGCCTCGATCTTGCGGCTGTAATTCCCGGCCCGGCATTCCGGACAGAGGGTGTCCGGCAGCAGCCAACAACGGCGCTGGCGGTCCCCATAGGCCGGACAATTCTCCTGCCGGCAGTTTTTTATCTCCCAACACTGGCGCCGCCCGGCCCTCCCGTGGCCAGACTGAGGTTGCCGCGCACCATCTGCTCGGCCGACCGTCTGAGCACCTCCAGGCGACGGGTCACCGTGTCGGCAAAGAGGGTTCCCAACAACACTGCCAGCAAAGCCGCGCCCGCCGATACCCCAAAAACAATATACAACAGGCGGCTTACCGCCGCCTGGGCCTTGATCTGCGACAGACCGACCCGCACGGTGCCGATACGGTGCGTCCCCACCGTCACCGGGACGGCAAAATCATAGACCCGCTCGTCTTCGGTCTCCAGGATGACAATATTGCGCGCCGCTTCCGGCACCACCTCATTGGCCCCCAGCAACTCCACCGGAAAGCCCCCCAAAAACGTATGGGACAAAACCTGGCCATACTTGTCCAGGATAAAGGCATAGACAATGTCGTCGCTGGAATCTTTGACCTCATCCACCATGTTTTTCAGGCGCAGGAAATCCTGGGCCAACATGGGGTCGGCCGTCCGGGCCGCCAAACTAACCCCTAAATTCAAACCCCGTTTCTTGATCTCGGTCAACATGGCCCGGGTTGCCACCTGACTGATGGCAATCGCCAGGGTCAGACCGAAAAAGACAATGACCGCCGTGATCCCCAAAAAGATCTTGCTGCGGAAGGATAATCTTGCCAACGCCCGTCCTATGCCGGTTTTCATATTGCCGCTGCTGGTCTTCGCTGCCTAGTTTTGACTGCTTGGGGCCCGATCCCCTGGTGCATTCCTACTTACCCGCGGCTTCGACCAATTCCGCCAACCGCCGGACGCTGACAAAATCCTCATCCCGGGCCGGAATGATGCCGATGAAACCGGCGTTGTCTAAAATCTGGCGATGCTCCGGATTCTCATAATGCAACGCCAACAGGGCCTCTTTGATCTTGGCCAGCTTCGCCTCGTCAAACCCTTTGCGCGCCGCATAGACCCAGCCCGGATACCAGTGGGAGTAGGCCAACACCCTGATCTGATTCAAATCGATCTTGTCTTTCACCACTTCCAGGGTCCCTTCCCGGATCAGGCCGGCATCATATTTTCCGGAATAGACCGCCATGACCACTTTTTCCTGTTTGCCTCCCGGCCCCGGGGCAAAGGCGATCTCGGCAAAATCCTCCTGGCGCAAACCGCTTTCCAAAATCAATCCCCAGGGATAGAGATAGCCACCCGCGGAGGTGGGATCCACCGCAATCAGCCGCTTGCCTTTAAGATCGGCCAGGGTTTGGATCTCCTGGTTGTCAGCCCGGACGATGATCTGCCCCCGAAAATTCTCCTGCCCGCCGGGCTCCACCACCCGGGCGAAGGCCCGCGCCCCATAGCGGTCGGCAATCTTGACATAAATAAAAGGATTGCTGAAGGTGATATCGATGAGACCCCGCCCCACCATGTTCATATGTTCATCGAAGGTATCGGGAAACACCTGCCGGATCTCCAAGCCGGTGGTTTTGGTGAGATAATCCATGACCAGATGATGGCGCTGGTAGGACACCGTATGGGCGTACTGCGGCAGATAGGCATAGGTGATCGCCGCCCCTTGTTTGGCCAGAGGCTGGTCCTGTACTTTGCTCAGGTCTACCCTCTTGCGGGGCTCCTCCTCCCCGCAGGCCATGAGGCTTAGCCCGAGACAAAAAAGCAGCACCAGCAGGCCGGGCCAACCCAGGACCTTGGTCGCAGCAGTCCCCTTTGTTCCTGTTCCTTGCATCGAATAGGCATCCATGATCGTTCTCTGTTCGCTGTGACTCTGGGGGCCGCCGGCCGCCCCCTGACCTTTCACTTGATTCTGATCAGGGTCTCGGCTGCTGCCGGTGTCTGCGCTCCGGCCTCTGCGGCCAGCAACCCTTGTAGATTATATTTTTTCAATCTTTTCCACAAAGTCACGCGGCTTATGCCCAGCATCCGGGCCGCCTCGGCCTTATTGCCGCCAGCCGCCGCCAGGGTCTGGCGCAGCACCTCCCGCTCATCCCTCTCCCCGTCCTCCTCTCCGCCCACGACTTTAGGCCGGGCGGCCGGACGCAGTTTTTTGAGATTGGGCAGATGGGACGGCAAAATCTTGTCGCCGCCGCAGAGCACAAAGGCGAATTCCATGACGTTGATCAGCTCCCGGACGTTGCCCGGCCAATGATACGCCATGAGTATTTCCAATGCCTCTTTGCTGATGCTGACAATGGGCTTCCTGGTCTTCAGGCGAATCCGCTCCAGAAAAGCCTCCACCAACAGCGGTATATCCCCCACCCGCTCCCGCAGGGGCGGTACCTGGATGGGAATGACATTGACCCGATAAAAAAGATCTTCCCGAAACCGGCCCGCAGCCAGAAGCTGGTTCAGATCTTTATTCGTGGCTGAAATCAGCCGCACATCCACCGGGATGGGGGTGTGATCCCCCACCCGCTCCACCACCTTTTCCTGCAAGACCCGGAGCAATTTGGCCTGGGTGGCCAACGGCAGGTCGCCGATTTCGTCCAGAAAGATATCGCCGCCGTGGGCCGCCTCGAACCGTCCCATCCGGGCCCGGTCGGCGCCGGTAAAGGCCCCCTTGACGTGGCCGAAAAGCTCGCTTTCCAGCAAGGATTCATGCAGGGCCGCACTGTTCACCTTGATGAACGGCCCCTGGCGGCGGGGACTGAGCCGATGGATGGCCGAGGCCACCAGCTCCTTGCCGGTGCCGCTCTCTCCCAGGATCATGACGGGGGCATCGGACTGAGCCGCACTCTCAATGAGGGCAAAGAGATGGCGCATCACCGGCGACTGCCCGATCAGACCCTGAAAACCGTCCTGCCGATGCAGCTCCCGCCGCAGCCGGGACACCACCCGCTCCTGGGCCACCAGCTCACTGACATCCGTAAAGGTCTCCACCGCCACCGGCTGCCCATCCTCACCGGGCATCAGGACGGCGTTTTTGACCACATGCACCAGGCCGCCGTCTTTGCGCACCAGACTACCCCGTTGCCGCCGGATGGCCCCGGCGCGAAACAATTCGCAAATCTTCCCCGTGGCCGGCGACACCCCCGAAAAACATTTGTCTGTCTTGATCAGGGCGCAGGGCTGCCCGATGAGCTCCTCCCGACGGTATCCGGTCATCTCCACCAGGGCTTGGTTCACCGCCACAATCAAGCCACGGGGCGAAATCACCACCAGGCCGTCGACCATGGTATTAATAATGTTTTCCCAGAATTTTTCTGTAAAATTATTCATAATGGGCCTGCAGCCGGCAACACCATGTTAACGTTAACGTTCATTGTAAGTTAAGTTAACGCTAAAGACAACCGGCAGGAGAGGAAAAAATTACGCCGACATAAGAAAAATATGAGAAAATAGTTAAGCAGGGCAAGCTCTTATCTGCATGGCTCGCTTGAATCCAAGGAATTGGCATAATATTTGTAGTTTTACCCATTCGGTATTATAATTTTCAGGAGGAAGGTATGAATAAGCGATTTTTAAGCATTTTCGGACTCATGCTGGTGGCCCTGGCGCTGGCCGCCGTTATCCTGCCGGAAACGGCCGCCGCCCAGGTCAGCAAACTCCAGGATCTGATTAACAAAACCCCGGTAGGGACCGGCCCCGGCCAGATCGATCCCAATGCCCCGAAAGGCTTCATGGGCATCCCCGGCGCCCCCAGCCCCTGGTGGTTCTGGGGCATTCTCTGGGGTATCTGGGTCGGCTGGATCTTCTCCACGGTCGGCGCCTTTGGCGGCATCATGGCCGGCGTCGGCCATATTACTGTGTTTGGGTTGGCCGATTATGGCAAAACCTTTAAAAACACCAACCCGGCCCTGAATAAACTTTTAACCGACTCCATCCGCACCTCCAACCAATATCTTGTCGGCTTGTCGGCCTTTATCTCTTCCATCACCTACTACCGGCTGGGCCGTTTGGTCATGCCCCTGGGTCTGGCCCTGGCCCTGGGCGGCATCGCCGGCGCGTATCTGATTCCGGTGTTGACGGCCGGCAAGATTTCCCTGAGCGCCTATATCGGCTACTTCGGCCTCATCGTCCTGGTCATCGGCTGCTTCCTGTTCTATGAGACCACCCCCAAGGGCCAGGAACGCAAAAAGAAGGCCAAAGAAGCGGCCAAGGCCTTTGAAGAATCGGTGAAGAAAAAGGCCAAAGGGGAGGAGACCGCCGGTCCCGAACTCACGGGCGTGCGCGTCCAGAAATGGGGTCTGACCCGCATCAATTTCACCTTTTTCGGCGTGGAGTTTTCTTTTAATCCCATCTGGCCCTTTGTGGGCGGTTTTTTCATCGCCGCCATCTCCGCCTTCATCGGCGTCGGCGGCGGCTTCCTGTATGTCCCCTTCTTGACCTCGGTGACCAACCTCCCCATGTATATTGTCGCCGGGACGTCCGCCTTGGCCGTCTTTGTCAGCATGGTGACGTCCATTTTTACCTTCATGTTTGTCAAAGGCACTCCCATTGACTTCGTCTTTGTCGGCGCCGAATTGATCGGCATTGCCATCGGCTCCTTTGTCGGTCCCATCACCTCAAAATATATTCCTGACGTCTGGTTGAAACGCCTATTTGTTCTGCTGGCCATTTACGTCGGCGTGGGCTATACTACCAAAGGATTCCTGGGTTATTCCATCTTCCCAGGAATGTAGCCTAAGTTCTCGTGAGGGCGGGGCCGGCCCGGGCCGGCCCCCGCCGCTCCCTGGGAGTGCCATGGAGATGCACCCATACGTGCAGGTGGTGGATCGGTGGTTGATCTGGTGGTATCGCCTGACCGGCCTGGCCGAGCTGGATTTTATCATCGGCACCGTCTTCCTGGCCGGTCTTTGCCTTATTTTGGGCAAGCTGACCGCCGTCTTCGTGCTCCGCTTCCTGCAGCCGCGGCTGGCCCAATATGGCGCCGAGGCGGCCAAATACCAGGAACTGGCCACCGCTGCGCTCAAAGCCGGGGATAAAGAAGCCTATCAGGCTGCCAATAAACTGGCCAATGACGCCTTCGGCCACACCTTTTTTCAGCAGGTGGCCCTGTCGGCGGCTTATCTCTGGCCCATCTTCTTTGCCCTGGCGTGGCTGCAATACCGCTTCCTGGAACTGGCGGTGCCCATCCCCGGCACCCCGTGGTCCTTAGGTTTTATCGGCGTCTTTCTGCTTCTGTATTTCGGGACCCTGATCGTCGTCAAATCGGTGGGCCGATTTGTCCGACGTGTCCTCCGGCCGCCCCAGGTGCCGGTTGCCCCGGGCCCGGTGTCCAACTCACCCACTGCCCCTTAGACCGCAGTTGCTGCTGGGCATGGCCAAGTTGGCCGGCGGCGGGAGTGATTCTTTTGCAAGAGGACAAACATGACGCAAGAAGTCTACAGCATCTGTTTCATGTGCACGGTGCGCTGTCCCATTCGCGTTCTGGTGGACAATGATGACGTCACCTGGATCGAGGGCAACCCCCACGTGCCAGGTATTGACGGCGCCCTGTGTGCCAAAGGTTCGGCGGGGCTGGCCTTGTTGCACGACACGGAACGGCCTCAGCATCCCATGATCCGCACCGGCGATCGGGGTGCCGGTCAGTGGCGGCAGGCTTCCTGGGACGAAGCCCTGGATTACGTGGCCGACAAGCTCAAGGCCGTTGTCGCCCAATACGGGCCCCAAAGCGTGGTCTTCGGCGAGCGTACCAATCTCAATACCCATATCAGCAAAACCTTCATGAAGGCCCTGGGTTCGCCCAACCACTTTACCCATGACGCCCTCTGTAAAGGTTCCGTTAATACCGCCTGCCGCAGTCTCACCGGTTACGTTGATCCCCAGATCGGCATCGATTACGGCAACACCAAACATATTATCCTCTACGGCCGCAATATCTTCGAATCCCTGGAAATCAAAGCCATCAATAACCTGATGAAGGCCCGGAGCAAGGGCGCCAAGATCACTTACATTGATCCCCGCTATACCGTGACGGCCTCCAAAGCCGACCGCTACTGGCAGATCCGCCCGGGCACCGATCTGGCCCTGAACTACGCCCTCATCAACGTCATTCTCAATGAAGAACTCTTGGATATGGCCTTTGCGGTCCGCTGGATCAAGGATCATCGCCAGGAATTGGCGGCCCTGAAAGAATTTGTCAAATCGTACACGCCCGAGTGGGCCGAAAAGGAAACCGGCATCCCGGCCAAAGAAATTATCGAGTTAGCCCGGGAAGCAAGCGCGGTCAAGCCTGCGGTCATCTTCCATTTCGGCTACCGCGGCGCCCATCACCCCAACGAAATCTATCTGCGTCGCTCCATCCTCATCCTGAATGCCCTGATGGGCAGTCTGGAGGCCCCCGGCGGCCTGTTCTTCAAAAAGGGGCTTAAAGCTGTGGGCCGCCAAGACGTGGGCAAATACGTGGACCAGGACTTCCCCAAAATTACCGTGCCCCGGTTCGACGGCAGCGGCGGCAGCCGCTTCCCCATTGCCGATGCCTCCCACGGCAACCCCCAAATGTTGGCCCATGCCATCCTGCACGAAGACCCCTATCCCATCAAAGCCTTATTCATCAATCGCTTTGAACCGCTGCAGTCCATTGCCGACAGCAATAATACCCGGCGGGCCCTGGAAAAATTGGACCTGATCGTGGCCATTGACATTAATTTCAGCGAAATCGCCTGGATGTCCGATGTCATCCTCCCCGAGTCCACGTACCTGGAGCGGGGCGACTCCATCCAGGTCGTTTCGGGTCTGAAACCGCAGCTCTATCGGCGCCAACCCGCAGTCTCTCCCCGCTACGATACCAAACCGGGCTGGTGGATCCTGAAAGAATTGGCCCGGCGCCTGGATATCGGCCATTATTTCCCCTATGAAACCATCGAGGATATCTGGAATTTCCAGTTGGCCCCGGTAGGCGTCAAACTCAGCGATTTCGACAAAAAGGGGTTTGTTACCCTGGCCGAGGAGCCCATCTGGTGGGACCGGGAAAAGGGCATTAAATTCAACACCCCCTCCGGCAAATTTGAAATTACCAGCGCCCTGATGGAGAACGCCGGTTTCCCCTCCTTCATTCCGTATGAGCCATTGCCGGCGCCGCCGCCGGGCCAGTTCCGGCTCCTGGTCGGCCGCACCGCCACCCATACCCACGTTTCCACCCAAAACAACCTCTATCTCAACGAGGTCTGCCCGGAAAACGAATTATGGATCAATACCGCCCAGGCCCAGAAACTTGGCATCAAACCCGGCGACCTGGTGGAGGTCAAATCGGCCGTCGGCTCTGGCCGCCTGCGGGCCAAGGTGACGGATTTCATCCATCCCGAAGCGGTGTTTATGCTGCACGGCTTCGGCAAGACGGTCCCGGCTCAGACCCGGGTTTATCGCAAGGGTGCTGATGATTCGGCCTTGCAGGAAAATATCTCTGACATGGTGGGCGGCAGCCCGGCCTATGACCATACCCTCGTGCAGGTCCGGCCTTTAGCTTAACTGGGAAGAGAAACCATGAGTCAATACTATCTTCTGCAGGATCTCGGTCAATGTATCGGTTGTTACAGCTGTGAAGTCCACTGCAAATCGAATAAAAACCTGCCGGTGGGCCCCCGCCTGGGGCAGATCATACCAGTGGGCCCCAAAATAGTGAACGGTCGGCCCAAGTTGGCCTTTGTCTTTATGCCCTGTTTCCATTGCAGCGAACCCTGGTGCGTTCCCGTCTGCCCCACCGGGGCCATGCGGGTGCGCCCCAAGGATCAGATCGTCTATGTGGATCAATCCCTCTGCGTCGGCTGCAAAAGCTGCATCAGTGCCTGTCCCTGGGGGGCGCCGCAATGGAACCCGCAAACCAACCGAGTGGTAAAATGTGATTATTGCATGGATCGACTGGATCAGGGTCTGCAGCCGGCCTGCGTCAGCAAATGCGTCACCCATTGCCTGAAATTTGGCCGCATCGCTGATCTGGAACCGGAGCGACGGCAGAAAATCGCTGAAAAAGTGGCGTTCGAGCTGGATGTCGTGGTCAGTGCCCGGTAACCTCGCGGCCGGCCACGCCCGGAAGCAGTTATTGCCTGCCGCCGGTCAATTCAGCGGCCTCAGGGGCTTGCCGACAGAGCACCTGGTAACGCCGTTTTTGACTCTGACAGACGGGTCGCCGGCCAACCGTAACACCGGCCGGACCCAAGGAGAAGAAGTTTCATGATAGCCCAAGCAAATGCCAAGCCGCTGCTGCAGATCAATATCTCCACCTTCCCGGGCGCAGATATTGCCGCGGCCGAAGCCGTTCGGGAAGCCTTTCTGGCGGTCATCAAAGAACGTTCTTTAGATGAATTGGGACCGGTGGAGGTCCGTCTGGTGGGCTGGCGGGGAATTGAAGGCAAAGATGTGGTGGTGGAAATCCGGGATGAGCTGGGCGTCAACCTCTATGAGCTCTTGACCCCGGATATGGTCCCCCGCATCCTCCAGAGCCATATCGATGAGCGGCGTCCCTTGCGCCAGTGGCTGGTAGGCAAAGACTACCAGGATTTCAGCGAACCGCAAAAACCCTATATCTCCGAGTTGGTGGGCAAGATCGATCCGTTGTCCTGGGAAGAATACCAGGATTACGACGGCTACAAAGGGTTGCGCACCTTTTTTAGCCAGGGGTTTGATTCCTTTCTGCAAAAGGTCGTGGCCGCAGGTTTTCGGGAAGTGAACCGCATGACCACCGTCGCCCTCGGGCCCCTGTGGTGCGAATGGCGGGTGGAAAAACGCCAGCCCATCCTAGCCCTGAACGGCGCGCCGCCCTTGTTGTCCGCCTCCCCGGCCATGTATATCGTTGAAGGCATTCCCCATCAGGTCCTGGAGGGGGTGTTGCTGGCAGCCCAAACCCTGAAGGCCAGGACCGTTATCATCTATCTCCCCGAAGAGGCGACGTTGGCCTTGGAACGCCTGCGAAGAGCCTGGCAAGCCTTCCAGGACTCCCGGCTCTGGCCGGCCAAGGAACCTTTGCCCGATATCCATATCATCAGTGGCAAGGGCCGTTTCCTCATTGAAGACGAGGATCTGTTTCGCCGCTACCTCTCCGGCCTCCTGCCCCCCGGCTTTTGGAAAAAGAATCCCTCCCCGCAATTTTTGGTGCACAGCCTTCTGGCCATCGCCACGTTGCCCTTCATTGCCCAACAGCCGGTGGCCTGGTTCCGCAGTCAAGGGTTTGAATGTGCGCCGGGGACCATGCTTTTTCACTTAAACGGGGCCGTGGAACGGCCCGGTTTTGTCGAAGTGCCCCTGAACGCCACTTTGGGGGATATCCTCAACGGCATCGGCGGCGGCTGGCGGCATGGCCGCAAACCCAAGGGTTTCCTCATCGGCGGGCCGTTGGGAGGCATCTTTCCCAAAAATATGCTCAGCATCCCGTTGAATCACGAAACCCTCCGGGAGTTGGGCGGCGGCTTGGCCGTCGGCCATATCCGGGCCCTGGATGATCACGATTGCGTCGTGGCCCTGACCAGGGATCTGCTGACGTTCGTCCTGGACCAGCCCGGCGGTCAGTGCCCCGATTGCCATCAGGGGCTACTCCGGATCAAAGAGTCTTTGGACAGAATCACGGATGGCACTGCAACCTACGATACTTTGGCCCAACTTCAGGTGGATTGCGAGGAGATCCAGCAGAAGGGTTCCTGCCAGCTCAGCCGTCTGGCCGTGAATCCCATCCTCACCGCCCTTCACTATTTCGGCCACGAATTCCAGCATCACATTGAAAATCATTACTGTGACGCCCATGTCTGCCCCAAACTGTTGTCGGCCCCCTGTCATCTGGCCTGTCCGGCCGGCATCGACATTCCCAGCTTTCTGGCCCTCATTGCCCAGGGGAATCACCAGGAGGCCTGGGAGGTCATGCGGGAAGACAACCCCTTCCCCTGGGTCTGCGGCCTGGTCTGCCCCCATCCCTGCGAACGGGCCTGCGTCCGGGCCAACCTGGATGAGCCCATCAATATCCGCTACCTGAAGGCTTTCGCCGCCGAATGGGTGGATCAACACGGGAAGTTTCAACCGCCTCCGGCCAAACAGGCCACCGGCAAAAAGGTGGCGGTGATCGGCTCCGGTCCGGCCGGTCTGAGTTGCGCCTATTTTCTGGCCCTCAAAGGCCACCAGGTCACGGTCTTTGAACAGGCCCAGATCCCGGGCGGTCTGCTCGTCGCGGCCATTCCCGATTACCGCCTGGCCCGCCGGGTGGTGGCCCGGGAGGTGGAGATGATCACCTCCCTGGGGGTGGAGATCCGCACTGGCGTCACCGTGGGCCAGGATGTTACCCTGGACGACCTGCGGGCCCAGGGCTACGGTGCCTTTTTCATGGGCATCGGCGCCCACCTGGGTTACAAGCTCAAGATTGAAGGCGAGAATGACTATCCCCAGGTTTATGATGTTATCAATTTCCTCCGGAACATCTATCTGGGTGAAAAGAAAAAACCTGCGGACAAGGTGGTCATCATCGGCGGCGGCAACGCCGCCATGGATGCGGCCCGGACCTGCATCCGCCTGGGCTGCCAGGAAGTCCATGTTTCCTACCGCCGCACCCGGGCTGAGATGCCGGCCCATCCCGAAGAAGTGACCCAGGCCCTGGAAGAAGGCGTGCAGATCCACTTTTTGACCGTGCCCATCCGCATCGGCGGCAACGGCAAAGTGGAGTATCTGGAGTGCCTCCAGGCTGAACTGGGCCGCCCCGATGCCAGCGGCCGGCGCCGGCCGATCCCCATCCCCGACAGCAATTACCGCATTGAGGCCGGGGCCATCATCACCGCCATCGGCCAACAGCCCGATTTCTGCGCCTTTCCGGTACCGCCTGTCCACACCACTCCCTGGTGCACCATCGTCACCGATACCGGCACCTGCCGGACCTCCGTGCCGGATATCTTTGCCGGCGGCGATGCCGTGACGGGGCCGGCCACCGTGGTGGAAGCCATTGCCATGGGCAAACAGGCGGCCGTGGAGATTGACCATTTCCTTTTCCAGCGGCCCGGACCAGCCCCCATGGTGCGCTTCCAAAAGCGCCGCAAGGTGCCTTTCCAGAACATCCCGGCCAGCGAAAAGATCAATAACCATCGGCATCCCGTGCCCATGTTGGATATTGCCAAACGTACCACTACGTTTGAACCGGTGGAGCTGAGTTACAGCGAAGAGGAGGCCCGCCGCGAGGCCCAACGCTGTCTGCGTTGCGATGTCTGCATCCGCTGCAGCACCTGCGAGCGGGTCTGCCGGGATCAGATGCACGTTTACGCCCTGAAATTCTCCCAGATCACCACCACGGAGCGGGTCCTTACCGACTATCAGCGGGTCCAGGAGCGGTGCATCGCCTGCGGCGCCTGCGCCCTGGCCTGCCCGACCCAGGCCATAGATTACGTGGAGGCCCAGAATTTCCGGGAAGTCCGGCTCTGCGGCACCGTCTTGAATCACTTGGAAACAGCCAAATGCTCCGCCTGCGGCGAACCTTTCGTGCCGGCCCGGTTCCTCAGCTATGTCACCAACCGCAGCGACGGCCAGATCGGGAAACATGTGCTCCGCCGCCTCTGTCCAAAATGCGCCCGCAGCGTCCGGGCCGAAAAATTTGCCCACTTGTAAACTGCTGCGGCCACAACTTTCAGGGCCGGCGCTGCCGGCCCTTCTTTCTGGCGGGGAGAAATCCGGGTATAATGTCGCTATCCGGGAACAGGGCAGAAAAATATTGCTCCATTCGTGGCTGGCAGACTGGGTTGATTGCAACCGGGGCGCAAAATGATTGATAACCGCCTGGATTCGGCCGCAGCTCCTCTCCTGCGGGCTCATCGTTGACCATGGCAGATTCATCCCCACCGGCTCAGCAAGGTCGAACCCTGAAACACGTCACCATATTTACCGACGGCGCCTGTTTGGGCAACCCGGGGCCGGGCGGCTATGGTGCCGTTTTGCTTTACGGCGACCATCGCAAGGAGCTTTCCGGCGGCTTTCGCCTCACCACCAACAACCGCATGGAGATCATGGCCGCCATCGCCGCCTTGAGCGCCCTCAAAACCCCCTGCCGGGTGGACCTTTACAGCGATTCCCAGTACCTCGTCCACGCCATGACCAAAAGCTGGGTCAGACGGTGGCGGGCCCAGGGCTGGATGCGGTCCAAAACCGAGAAGGCCAAAAATCCCGATCTCTGGGAAAAGTTGCTGGAGTTGTGCAATCGCCACCAGGTGCATTTCCATTGGCTCCGGGGCCATAATGGCCATGGTGAGAACGAGCGGTGCGATGCGCTGGCCACCCAAGCCGCCCAGGCCTCGGACCTGCCGCCGGATCGTGGTTACGAGGCCCAGAAAGATCGCCTTTTTTATCGCGCCAGCGGCCGCAAGTAGGCCGATTCTCACCGCCCGGCGCACATTTTCCCGCTTCCCCACCAAGCAGTGATCTCCTCCAACCCCCGCCGCAGCACCGCCAATAAACCCCGTTGCGCTGCTGCGGGAACCGGCAGGGGCCCGGTCTGCCACAGGAGACGGTGGAGCGCCGCACCATCCCGCCCGGTCTCCAGGAGGTAGAGGAGGCTCCGCAGATCGGCCCCCTTGGTCCGGCTGGCCAAAACTTTCGGCTCCTGGCGCACATCCACCAGATACTCCCCGCCGTTATCCCAGCCCACGGCCTCTAAGGCCGCCCGCCGGATCAGGCAGGGATAACAGTAGCCGCAATTCCCCTGCCGGCCTTTGAGCCACCGGGAAGCCACCGGATGGGCGCAGGAAAGGGTAAAGGGCACCAACTGCCGCAGCAGGGATTGCCGTCGGCAGCCCCGCAGCACCTCCCCTTTGGTAAGATACTGATAGGGATTCTCAATGCTGAGCCCCATACCGAGGCTGGCCAGCCACTGCCGCAGGCCGGTGAGAAAATAAGGGTGTGTGGTGCGGGTGCTGTAGCTCCCCAGACGGTTGCCGGTCAGGGGTGGGTTGAGGCTGATCCAGCCGTTTTCCGGGACAATTACCGGCACAGGCTCCTCCCAGACCGAGGCGGCCGCCACGCCCAGGGTCAGGAATAACAGCGACCGGCTGCGCAGACTCAATTCCGGCGCTTCAAACTGGATTCGAAACCCCCAGCGTCGGACCCGGTCCGGACCATAGGCCTGCTTCAGGGCCTCCGTCAGATAATTCTGGCAGCTGGCCAGTTGGCCGAAATCGTAGTGGCTGACCAGGAGGACCCGGCGGCCGCTTTCCAGAAGATCAATGGCCCCGGTCAGGGAGTCCAAACCGCCGGAAAAAAGGCAGACGCAGTCCGGCTGCCAGGCCGTTTCTGGCCGCAGGACCATGGGCAGCCAGGGCCGGGCCGACCGGGCTCGCACCATCCAGATGTCGCCGGTGAGAAAATCCAGCAGACCAGCCAGGCCCATGAGCGCCTCTCCCCACGCCGGCGCCGGGCACGACACCTCCAGATATCTGGTCCAGGCATCCTCGGCCTGGCGCCGGGGGACCAACTTATCCGCGGCCCAGACGCCCAGACTCACCACCAGCGCCGTCAACACCCGCTCCGGCAGGACGGTGCGGCCGCCCGCCAGTAGACCTAAATTGTGGTGTATTTTTACCGGCAGGGGTGAGGGTTGCAATCCCACCACATGATCAAAGGAAAGCCGCGCCAGGTCGGCCGGCGGCGGTCCCGGCTGCAACAGGATCTTAACGGCCATGGTAGTTTGCCAACAGACCGAGGAAATTTTCCACCCAGGTCAGCGGTTGGCTCTGCCAACCATCTTCTTCGCCGGTCAGGGAGAGCAGCAGGTTCAGCTGCGCCAGGAAGTGGGCTCGGATGGCTTCCTGGCGCTCCCGCCCCGCCGCCACAGACGGGGCATGAAATTCCAAGGTCTCCCCCATATCGGCGATATAACGGTGAAACAGGGCCAACGCCAGGAAATGCCAAGCGCCGTCGCCGGGGGGCAGCGGCGGTGCGTCGACATTGCCGGTGACGGCCGCGGCCACATCGTCCAGCAGGCCCATGGCGGCGAAATGGTCCAACAGAGCGGTTCTCGCCACGGCTTCAGCCAGATGGGCCCCCGGCCCGGCCAGGGCGTCGAGCAGAGCCGGCATCAGGGCCTCCCAGTTGTGTCCGGCGTGGGCCGCAATGCCGAGCTGGGCCAGGGCCCGCTGCCAGCCCTGGGCTTCCCAGGTTTCATAAAACCTGTTCAGGGCCGCGGCGGTACGCGCCGTTGCCTCCAACAGGTTCTGGTCCGGTTGGCTATCCCACCCCACCGGCGCCACCGCTACGGCATACCGAGCCACCACTTCCGCCACCGACAGGCGGGCCGCCTCCCCGTGGGCGGCATAGTGGGCTGCAGCCGTCTTGGCCTTCCGCCAATACGCCCCTTTTGGTGGCGCTTTCCGGGCAGTCGACGTTCCCATCCTTCTCCTTGGTTCAGCCCCGACCGGCGGCCAGGTTCTTTAATCTGGTGTACCGCTCCCAGGAAAATTCCGGCCAACAGGGGAAAATGGAATTGTTGTGGAAAATGGGGTCCGCGGCCAGGTCATAGCGGGAGACCTGGACCGCCTCCGGCCACAGGGCGGTCCCCGGAATGGGCGAATACTGGGCCAAAACCGGCGTTGCCCCCACCCGACGGACAGCCCTGATGGCAGCCTCCACCGCCGCATCCTCCTGATGCGGCAACCCCAGGAGGAGATAGACGCCGATCTGGTCGGCGGTGAAACCAGCCTCCCGCAGGGCCGCCACGCCCCGCGCCAGATCACCGGCCTGGACTTTCCGATCCCGTCGGCTCCCGTCGCTTTCCATCGTCTCCAGCCCCAGTCGCAGGGTGGCAAAGTTGGCCTGCCGCAGCCACCGGGCAATATCCGGAGTAAGCAGACCGAGGTGCAGGGCATTGGGCGTATGAAACCGCAGCGGCAGCTTGAGGCGCCTCACCCCTTCTAAAATCGGCAAGAGATGCTGTTCGGCCTGCACCAACAGGGCGTCGTCATAAAAGGCCACATCCCTAACTCCGAAGCGTCTATGCCAGTCATGGAGCTCCGCCACCACCTCATCGGGCTGTCGCCGCCGAAAGACCGGCGCCAGGAGGCGGGAGGCACAATAATCGCAATCAAAGGGGCAGCCCCGGGAAGTCAGGATCGGCAGCAACCGCCGGTCGGGCAGCAGGTCCCAGGCCGGATAAACCCCTGCCCTGGCGTTCGTCTGGCCTGCAAAGCCGGTGAGATCGGCCAGCAATGCCAGAACCGCCTCTTCTCCCGGCCCGGTGATGACAAAATCGGCACCGCTGTTGGCCTTGGCGTGCTCCGGGACCAGAGAGGCATAAATGCCCCCCAAAATTACCGGAACCGCCGGGAAGTGTTCCCGCACCAGCCGGATGGCGGCCTGCACTCCGGGATACCAATAGGTCATCAGCGACGTTACCAGCACCGCCGCCGGAGGCTGGGGGAGGGCGGCCAAAGCTTGGCGCACCTGGTCCGGAGGCAAGCCATACCGTCCATAATGCCGGGGCACCCCCTGCAGGGGCGGCGGTGTCGGCAGAATTTCTTTGGGCCACCGCCCGGTGGGGCTCCGGCCGGTCAGCGGCCGACTGAGGCAGTCCAGCAGCGCCACCCGGTAGCCGGCGGCCCGCAATTGTCCCGCCAGCAAAAGCAAACCCAACGGCCGAGCAAAAAAATCGTGGGCAGCAAAATCATAGACCCAGGGATTGAGGCATAACAGCAAAGGAACGTCGGCCATGGCGTTGGCAGCAGGGGCGGGGTTGGCAGGGAGGGGGCAGGGCGGTTGCCCCGTGCCCCCCACAGTTTTTCAACAACCGCCAACGAGATTATTTTGCGGTTTTCAGCAGAGAGTCAAACACCAACTGCTGATTTTTCAGTCCGAAGATCTCGGAGCGGACATAGTTCTGCAGGGCCAAACGGGCTTCAATCTGGGCCACGCCCTCCAGGTTTTGGGCCGCGGCCTCTTCACCCTGCGAGCGCAGGGCTTTGCTTCGGTCCAATTTCTCCTGAGCGGCCTTATGGAACAGCTCACCCTTTTTGAAGAGGTCATCCGCCAACTTGAGGTTGAGCTTTTCCTGCTCCGCCTGTGCTTCCGTCAGATGTTTGTCCGCCAATTGGCCAGCCAAGGTTTTTTGCAGCTCACCGAACAGCAGGCGGGATTCCTTGGCCGCAGCCAGGGCCTCCTCGGGCTCGTCGGCCACCAGCTTTTCCGCCCGTTGCAGGGCCGCGACGGCCTTGGCCAGAACCGCGTGGGGAGCATCCTGACTCCGGGCCGGACTTGGCCAGGCCAGAACAACAACGATCAGGCAGCAGAGAATCGCCGCCAACCGGCCTGATAAACAATGCCTCATACTTCCCTCCGGGTACGGTATTATCTCTGAGGCCAACCCCTGGTTCTGCCGCCGTCGTGGTCTGCCGCAAACCTCCTGGCTGCTGGCCTGCAGAGGGATATAGGATAATGCGTGTGCCACTGGTATAATATCGAATGCGGCGGCGGCGCGGAAGTTTAAACTGCATGAGGTGAACATGGCGATTCCGAAAATTCAGACGGCCCGATTTCTTCTCAGCGCCCCGCGGCCCGAGGATTTTCCGGTTCAAGCGCGGCCCGAGGTGGCGTTCTGGGGCCGCTCCAACGTGGGCAAATCCTCGCTCATCAATGCCTTGCTCAACCGCAAGGGTTTGGTGCGGACCAGTTCCCGGCCCGGCTGTACCCAGGCCATCAATTATTTCCTCATCAATGACTCCTGGTATTTTGTGGACCTGCCGGGCTATGGCTATGCCCAGGTGCCGGTGCCGGTGAAGGAACGTTGGCTCCGCCTCATCGACGTCTATCTGCAGCAGCGGCTCGGTCTGCGGGCCGTGGTCTTCCTGCTGGATTGCCGGCGCCGACCCGGTCCGGAAGAGCTGGAGATCATCTCGAGCCTGCAAAGCTGGCAACGCCAGGTGATCCTGGTCCTCACCAAGGCCGATAAACTGAAACAGAGCCAACGCCAGCGGCAGCTCAAGGAAATTACCGCCAGTCTGGCCCCCAGCGGCATGACGGACTTTATCTGGTTTTCCGCCCTTACCCATGAGGGCCGCAAAGAATTGTGGACGCGCTTGTTGACCGTCCTTTAGGAGATTGTACCTGTGGCCTGGCGGTCGCCAGGGTGTGGCCGGAGCTTGTGGCCAAAGCCCAGGACGGGGTTGAGGCGGGTTTGTGGAGAGATGCAAAGGGCTTGGCCCCCCGGCTCGTCTTTGGCCAGACATTCCGCGGTGTCCCTGGCAGCAGCCACGAATAAGAGGGGTGGTATGTCAATCCGCTATGTTGCCATCGAATTGTATCGTTGTGAGAAAAAGATCCAGGAACTGGAAAAGAAGCTTGCAGCCCTGAAGCCAGAGGCCGCGGCTGAACGGGCCGCCCTCGAGGCGGAACTCTTTCAGGCCCACAAAGAGCGGGATCATTTCAAGGCCCTGCTGGAGGCGAAAAAAGAACCACCCCTCCCCATCTGAGGACTCTGCCCTCACTCCCGGCGGTTGATCAGGGCGGCGATATACCCGGCCCCGAAGCCGTTGTCGATGTTCACCACCGCCACGCCGGAGGCACACGAGTTGAGCATTCCCAGGAGGGCCGCCAGGCCACCGAAGCTGGCGCCATAACCGACGCTGGTGGGCACGGCGATGACCGGTCGTTGCACCAAGCCCCCCACCACACTGGGCAGGGCTCCCTCCATGCCGGCCACCACCACAAAGACGGCAGCCTCCTGCAGCTTCTCTTTATAGGCCAATAAGCGGTGTAGTCCGGCCACCCCCACGTCATTGATGGCCTCCACCCGATTTCCCATGATCTGGGCGGTCAGGCAGGCCTCTGCGGCCACCGGCAGGTCAGAAGTGCCGGCGGAGATGACCAGGATCAGACCGCGCCCCCGGTCCTCGGCCTGGTCCAGGCCAAACGTCAGGGCCTGGGCCTCCGGGTGATACACCGCTTCCCCAAAACTTGCCTGGAGCTGTGCAGCCTTGTCCGGTTCCAAACGGGTGACCAGGATCTGTCGGGCCCGCTGGCTCAGGGCCGTCAGAATGCCTCTCAGGTGCTCCACACTTTTACCCGCGGCAAACACCACCTCGGGAAAGCCCTGGCGCAGGTGGCGATGGTGGTCAATGTGGGCAAACCCCAGGTTCTCAAAAGGCAGATGCACAAGCCGTTCCTGGGCCGCCGCCACGCTCAACCGGCCGCTCTGCACCTCTTCCAGAAGTTTGGTCAACTCCGCCGGGTCCATACGTTCCTTTTCATTTGAGCTCTTGCAGGCGACCATCCGGCTGCACCCGATACGATCGCCCCTGCCAGACCACCCGGTCGCCCCCGAAACTGAGCGCCCATAAAGCGAAAGATAGCAGATCCTTCAACGGCAGCAAGAAAAAAAAGCGTCCTGGCAGCCGCCCCTGCAACAGCACCCGTTCTGAAATCCAAGCCACCAGCCAACGGGTCAGACAGGATATCCCGACCAAACCCCCGCCCCACCAGGTCAGCCCCCCCAGCTCCCAGGCCAGCAGACTCCAGGGCACGACAAAAGTAATGCCATAGCCCAGAAACCCGCGCGGTCGGCAGACTCGATAGGTCCTGGCCCACCGTAACTGGTGGGAGAAAAAACCCCTGAGGCCGGCGTGTGGCTGCCCCGTTGCCACCACCAACGGCAGCAGGGTTACCTGCCACCCGGCCTGGTGCACCCGGTGCCCCAACTGATAATCGTCGGCCAGATAATCGGCAATGACCGCTAGCCCCCCGATCTGGTCCAGCGCTTCCCGGCGGACGGCCATGACCGCGCCCAAGGCAAAGCTGACCCCTTCCAGATAATGGGCCACCGCCACCGAGGGAATGAAATCTGCGCTGATGGCCAACGCCTCCAGGGCGCTGCCCACCGTCCGCACCGGCCCGGCCCGGTACAGACAGGAGGTCAGGCCCGCTCCCGGCTCCTGCAAGGCCGCAGCCAGGGTTTGCAGGAGGTGCGGCGGGGCCAGGACATCGCTGTCGGCAATGACGATCAGGTCGTGCCTGGCATGGGGCAGGAGCTGCCGCAACGTGCTGACCTTGGGATTCAGACCCAGAGACTGGGGGCACAGCACAGTCCGGCACTCCACCTCGGGATGAGCCGCCTGCAGTTCCGCCAGCAACGGCAGGACCGGATCGTCAGCCGCGGCCACGCCAAAGAGGACCTGATGCCCGGAATAGTCTTGTTGCAGAAAACTGGCCAGACAGGCTCGGGTGCCCGCATCCACCCCCCGCACCGGTTTCAGCACGGTAATCCCCGGCTCAACCCCTGCCGGCAGGCGGGGCCGGGACCGGCGGCAGAAAAAATGCAGAGCCAACAGGGCAGCCGCCTGATAGATCAGGCCCGCAATAATCAGAAGGGACAGAACAGCAATGACCAACTTCATCAGGGCACCCTTCTTAAGGTTTTTGCGCTCCGCATAATTCCCGGTTCTCCAAGGCGTAGCGTTGACGCTCTCTGGCGCACCATTGGGCCTGAGGCGGCGGCCACGGGCCGCCCTATGGCCCCCAGATAAGCCCCAGTAGAGCGGACCTCCAGGTCCGCAAAAGGGGACGCGGGATAAATCCCAGTAGAGCGGACCTCCAGGTCCGCTGGAGGGGACCGCGGGATAAATCCCAGTAGAGCGGACCTCCAGGTCCGCTGGAGGGGACCCCTCTTGCCTCCCCCTATCTCCCGGCCCGCCCGGGAAAGAGTCTTAAATACGCCAGACCGAGGTATTCATGCAGGGCCGCATCCAGCTCCCGGAGGAAAGCCCCGTTGGGAAAAAAATCCGCCACGCCCCAGACCACCCGGCTGCGAAAATCGGCGGGAGCCGGAACGGGCTGCATTCCCAACATCTGAAAAATAACCATGGCCCGGGGCAGATGGGAAGCCGAGGTGACCAGGATAAAGGGCGCATCCTGGACCAGGGCCTTGACTTCTCGGGCGTTGCCGTGGGTATCCAGAGAATTGGTCTCGGCCCGCAGCTTATCGGCGGGGACCCCCAAGGACTGGGCCAAGGCCGCCATTCTGGCGCCGACCTGCTTTTCGCCGCCACCAGACATAATCAGAGTGGGTTGACCGGCCAGCAGGTGGAAAAGCCGGATCCCCTCCAACACCCGCAGCGCCGTGTCGTCATCCAGCTGGCTGGTGGCCGGCACGGAGCTGTTGTCGCGACAGCCGCCGGATAAGACCACGATATAACGGCTGGCCGTCAGGCCGCTGGGGTCCGCCAGGGGGGCATACCTTTGCTCCAACGGCCGTAAGAGTGCTGTGGGCAGCGGGGCCGTGGTGAAGAGATAGAAGCATACCGTCCCCAGGATGAGCCAGGGGACTCCAGCGCGGCCAGGTGTTCTGGCCCGGAGCAGACGCCAGAGGCCGAGGACCAGCAGCACCAGGATGATCGTCCCGGGCGCCGTCAAATAGCCGATGATTTTTTTAACCATAAACATAGCAAGGTTACCTGCGGAAGGGCTCGGCCGCAATCCCGGTGGCCGCCGGTCCCGCCAAATTGGCGCGCCGACAGAAGCCACGCCGACCGGGGAGGCGATGTTGAGCTACCTGATAATTATTTGATTTCAATAAGGAAGAGATTATTTCGAGGGTTGGCTGGAATGGGGTCAAACGTCTCTTCTGACCTCTGGCGGGTCTGGTGAACCTTGGTGGGGTCCTGCCCGGCCGTCGCGTCGGGGTGCCGCCGCCGATTCGGATTGATTGATTCGCCGGCAGCAAGGTCGGAGATGTCCTCCGGCCGGGCCGGTCTGGCTTAAAAGCCTCTCTGCAAGGAGTGGCTGCGGGCCATCAGTCGCATTTCCAATTCCGCCACATGCTCCGGGCCGGGTTCATCAACGGCACAGAGGGGATAAAACGTGCACCAATGGCGGGGACAGTTGCCATAACAGCGCAGATAGCAGTCTGGATTGCCTTCCCGCTGCTGCAACCGCCGGAAAAGCTCAGTAAAGGCCACCCGCGAATGCGCCGGGCATAACCCGTGACTAAAGCCCTCTTCTCCAGGCTCGGGCTCTCCCCAAACTCGGTTGCATCCTTCCCAGATGCATTTGTACAGCATGGTGATCCCCCCCTGCAGCCCTCCCCCGAAGGCCGCAAAGTAATGTTAGTATAATATACATTTTTCAATAGGAAAACTTTTTTTTCGCTATGGTTCGCACCGAGGTAGCTGGAGTTGCTGTTGCCCTCCCCCCAGGCGCATTCCCCATGGCGCCAAGCTGCCCCCTTTTCTTTTATCCTGTTCAAAACGATAGCATAGGGGAACCCTGTCCCCCAGCACAGACAGGAATTTTGTCACTCCCTGACAGGCTGGAACCTTATTTCCTGCTACGGCGTTGCCGCACACGCCAAGAAGCCACGACACGAAGTTGGTCTCATTGCTCTTTTGTTCAGTATTTTGAACGATATGTTTGATTTTTTGAACAAAAAGGTCTGAGT
>CALGOE010000231.1 GCA_937958145.1 uncultured Desulfobacca sp. | reverse complement strand
TGTTGATCTTCAATATGGGGGATGATCGGGCCATCTTCTGGAGACAACAAGTGGTCTTTGCCGGCCGGCTGGCTTTTTGGCTGAAAGATTTTATTGACCGGCGCTTTATGCGCAAGTTTCAGATATCCGGTGAACTGGACGAGCCCTGAGGTTGAGGCCGGAGAGTCGGCATAAGGGGGCGCCACCGGGCAGGGCGGCGCGGCCCCCCCTTGGTCCTTGGCCAGATCGAGGGTTGTGCCCAGGTTTTAAGCTAGAAAGGGGAGAGAAAGTAATGGTGCAGTTGCGCAAGCTGTTCAGCCTGGCTGAAAGCATGGATGCAGATGAGGCCAAGCAATTC
This sequence comes from uncultured Desulfobacca sp., assembly GCA_937958145.1. Taxonomy (GTDB): domain Bacteria; phylum Desulfobacterota; class Desulfobaccia; order Desulfobaccales; family Desulfobaccaceae; genus Desulfobacca. Next base: position 4,686 of record CALGOE010000231.1, on the reverse strand, counting down.
CTGGCAACACAGCCGGAGGGGAGTTACACCCTCCTGGACGTGCGCCAGCCCTGGGAATATGAGGAGGAACATCTGGCCGGGGCCAAACTCATTCCCTTGGGGCAATTGGCCGAGGCGGTGACCGAACTGGATAAAAACAAGCCGATCATCACTTATTGCGCCATTGGCGGGCGCAGCCGGGTGGCGGCCCAACTGCTGCAGGGTTATGGCTTTCAGGAAGTGTATAACCTGAAAGGGGGAATCAAGGCCTGGCAGGGCTACAAGGCCAGCGGGCCGGAGGAGCTGCACCTGGATATGGTCCGGGGTGACGAGACCCCGGCCGAAATTGCGGCCCTGGCCATTGGCATGGAAGAGAGCCTGAAGCAATTTTACCAGTCGTTGTTGGCCACGGCGACGGATCCCGAAGTCAGGAGGCTGTTCAGCAAGATGGTGGAGGTCTCAGACCTGCACAAAAAGAAGTTCCAGGATTTTTACCGGCAGGCGGAGCCGGGGCAGGAAATGACGGCCCTGGAGATGAGGATCAGGACCGATATCATGGAGGGCGGCTATAAGATGTCGGAGTTCCTGGAAAAAAACCGGCCGTACATGGCAACCCTGCTGGGGGCGTTGGATATTGCCATGATGCTGGAGACCCAGGCTCTGGACCTGTACCGGCGTTTTGCCGAGAAGGCGGCGGTGGCGGCGACGCAGGAGTTCTTACTGCAGGTTGCCCAAGAGGAGAAGGTTCATCTGCTTATGTTGGGAAACCTCCTGGAGGAAAAGGGCAAAGCCGGGGCCTTGTAAGCAGGTGAATAATTTTCAGGCTGATAGCCAATGATATCCAAGGGAAAAGCCGAAGGCGGGGGCAACCCCGCCTTTGCCGCGCCATGGGGCCGGAGTCTGGCAGGTTGTGGCAAAAGCGCCGGCAGGGGAGGGGGTCAGAGAAGGCATTTTTAGGGTGTAAGATTATCGGCCCGGACCTATCTGAGAATTTTGACTTTGATTTTTTCGGGGGAGACCGCCACGACCTCGAGGCCGGCGGGGACTTCGACGGCGATCTTGGCTTCGTAATTCCCCGGTTTGAGGTTTTTCAGGTTGATGCGGGGGGTGATCTCTTCGGGGCGGAGGAGATCCAGGTTAGTGGCCGGGCCGCGGACGGTGACGGTGACTTTGGGTGGCTGCAACCGCAGAGGGTTGGAGGCGCCGTAGGGGACGACGACGATATCAGGAAAGGTTTTGGTCTGGAGTTTGGGACGGATGGTGATTTTGGCGACGATGGGTTGACTGTCCAGGGAGGTGAGGGGGAGGTTTTGAAAATCCAGTTCCACTTCCCGGGTTACCGACGAGCTGAGTTTGGAGACGTCGATGGGGATGGTATGAATCTGTTTGAGTTGCAGGATGTCGTTTTTGGGACCGCGCACCACGGTTTCTTTGGGCGTCAGGGTGACTTCCCCCACCTCAAAGCCTGGGGGGGGCGAGCCTTTAAGGACGGGGGCGACCTCCAGGCGGCGGGTGAGGGCCTGATCAAGGTCAATGGTGATGGCGTTGGGGCGGATGCGGCTGACCACGACGCCCCGGGGAAAATTGAGGGCACCGGCGGAAATCAGTTCGGTGCGGGTGCCGGGTTTACCGTCGGCGAGATCGATGCGGAGGCGGCGCTTGTCATCGGCAAGTTCACGGATAACGCTGCGGGGGCCCTGGACCCGCACCTCGACCTGGGACGGGATTTCGTTGGTGACCATGAGCTGTTTGGGGATATTGGTAAGCTCCAGGGCCAGTTGCAGGGTGGTTTCGGTCCGCTCTTCGGAGCCGACCGCGAACCAGGCGGCCAGAGCCAGGAAAAAGGCCAGGAGTTTCATGCCCTTATTTCTTTTCAAAGAGGCGATAAATTTTGTCAAACCAGCCTCCGGTGGTCTCGCCGGCGTCGGTAAAGATTTCGTTCAGGGTATGGAGGAGTTGGGTGCGGCTGAGGTTGGTGGTCAGCTTTCCTTCCCGGGCCAGAGCGATCTGGCCTTTTTCTTCGGAGACGATGATGGCCACGGCGTCAGAGTTTTCGGTAATGCCGATGCCGGCCCGGTGGCGGGTACCCAGGGATTTGTCCAGGCCGGCCTGTTGGGTCAGGGGGAGAACGCAACCGGCGGCCAGGATCTGGTCGCCTGAGATGATGACGGCGCCGTCGTGGGTCGGGCTTTTGGGCCAGAAGAGGGTGATTAAGAGCTCTCTGGTGACCGAGGCGGCCAAGGGGATGCCGCTTTCCAGGTAGTCCCGCAGTTTGCCGTGGCGGCGCAGGACAAAGAGGGCACCGATCTTTTGGCTGGCCAGGGAATCGGCTGCGGCGGCGATTTCTTCCAGGACCTGGGGTTCGGTATAGTCATAGCGGAAGACGGCCTGGCGGCCGACCCGACTGAGCATGCGGCGGATATCGGCCTGGAAGAGGATGATGATAATGAGGACCAGGCTTTTGACAAAGCTTTCCAGGAACCACTCGAGGGTGAAGAGGTCCAGACGCCGGGCGCCCCAGTAAGCCAGGAGCAGGATGAGGATGCCGGCCAGGATCTGGATGCCCTGGGTGCCCCGCAGCAGGAGCAGAAGCTGATAAATCAGGACTGCGGAGAGAATGATATCAAGGACATCCTGCCAACGCAGGGGGAAGTATTCCAAGCCCATGGGATTGTGGAGACCGGGGGGTTAAGGTTCGGCGGCGGCGCCGGTGAGGACGGCGGTCATGACCGTGGTCAGTTGTTTGGCCAGCTGGATATTATGGGTTCGGATGATCTGGGCGCCGCGGACAAGGCCGACGGCGATGGCTCCCAGGGAACCGATGTCCCGTTCGGTGACGGGGGCGTTGAGGAGATGGCCGATAAAGGCCTTGCGAGAGACGCCCAATAAGAGGGGGCAGCCCAGATGGTGAAATTCGTCCAGGCGCCGGATGAGTTCCAGGTTATGGGCCAGATTTTTGCCGAAGCCGATGCCCACATCCAAGATGATGTTCTGGGCGGGGATGCCGTGGGCCAGGGCAAAATCCCGGCGTTCGGCCAGAAAGGCCTTGACTTCAGAGACGACATCGTCGTAGTGGGGGGCGATCTGCATGGTGCGGGGTTGCCCCTGCATGTGCATGAGGACGACGGGGACGTGGGCTTGGGCGGCGACGTGGATCATCTGGGGGTCAAAACGCAGGGCGCTGATGTCATTGATGAGGTTGGCGCCGGCATCGAGGGCGGCCTGGGCCACGGGGGCCTTGTAGGTGTCAATGGAGATGGGGATGTCGCTGTGGCGGCGGATGGCCTGGATAAGGGGAATGACCCGGCGGAGCTCTTCCTGGAGCGGTACGGGGTCGGCAAAGGGCCGGGTGGACTCGCCGCCGATATCGAGGATATCGGCCCCGGCGGCGGCGAGCTGCAAGGCTTGGTCGAGGGCGGCCGGGGCTGCGAAGAAGAGGCCGCCGTCGGAGAAGGAATCGGGGGTGACGTTGACGATGCCCATGAGGATGGGACCGCGGGTCAGATCAAAGGTCCGTGAGCCGACGACCAGTGAGGCCGGCGTTGTGTGCCCAGACAGCCTGTTGCTTAAGCGTTGAGAGGACATACAGACGGGGTTAGTCAGGCGTTGATGGCCGGGGCCATGGCGGCGTCGTCGGTGGGCGCGCTGTTTGCCGGCGGGATGGCGACATATTGGGAGACGATGGCATCCACTTCGTTGCTGTCCAGGGTTTCCTTTTCCAGGAGGGCCTTGGCCAGGGCATGGAGGGCGTCTTCATGTTGCCGCAGGATGGTACGGGCCCGTTGGTAGGAGGTTTCGACGAACTTTTTGATTTCGCTGTCAATAAGACGGGCGGTGTCTTCGCTGAAATCCCGATTCTGGGAGATTTCGCGGCCCAGGAAGATATGTTCCTCCCGTTTGCCGAAGGCCAGGGGCCCCAGGTGTTCGCTCATGCCCCAGTTGCAGACCATTTTGCGGGCAAGCTCGGTGGAGCGTTCGATATCGTTGCCGGCCCCGGTGGTGAGGTGTTGGAGGACGAGTTCCTCGGCGGCCCGGCCGCCCATGAGGACGGAGAGGGTGTTGAGGAGATAGTCGCGGGTGTAGGTGTGTTTTTCATCCAACGGCAGTTGTTGGGTGACACCCAAGGCCCGGCCCCGGGGGATGATGGTGACTTTGTGAATGGGGTCGGTGCCGGGAATGAGTTTGGCCACCAGGGTATGGCCGGCTTCGTGATAAGCGGTATTTTTGCGTTCCTCTTCGGAGATGATCATGCTTTTGCGTTCGGAGCCCATGAGGATTTTATCTTTGGCCTTTTCGAAGTCCTCCATGGTGACCCGGTCTTTATTGGAACGGGCGGCGAAGATGGCGGCTTCGTTGACCAGATTTTCCAGATCGGCGCCGGAGAAGCCGGGGGTGCCGCGGGCCAGGACCGAGAGATTGACGAGATCGGAGAGGGGTATTTTCCGGGTATGGACGCGCAGGATGTTTTCCCGTCCTTTGAGATCGGGGATGGGAACGACGATTTGCCGGTCGAAGCGCCCGGGGCGGAGCAGGGCCGGATCAAGGACATCGGGACGGTTGGTGGCGGCGATGAGGATGACGCCTTCATTGGATTCAAAGCCGTCCATTTCGACCAGGAGCTGGTTGAGAGTCTGCTCCCGTTCGTCGTGGCCGCCGCCCAGGCCGGCGCCGCGATGACGGCCGACGGCGTCGATTTCGTCGATGAAG
>CALGOE010000230.1 GCA_937958145.1 uncultured Desulfobacca sp. | reverse complement strand
CCAGCCCATCCAGTCCCTGCCCGATCTGAGCCATAATAACATCAAAGTGGAGATTGAGCGCTCCGTTGCGGCCCTGGCCCGCCTCGGCCTGGAAGTCTTGGTCGTGGAGGTCACCCATCCGGAGATTGACCTGCCAGTGGTCTATGTCATCATTCCCGGAGCCCATTTTTTGGAGCGGACCCGGCAGACCAATGTGGTGTTTCACCTGGCCAAGCTGGCCAGCCGGTTTGCCGCGCCTGAGGATGCCCTGGAAGCCCTGACGCGTCTGAACGACCGGTTCCCGGGGCGCTATGACGTCCTCTTTTTCCTGGGTTTGACCCTGGACAATCTGGGGCGCACCCACGAGGCCCTGGCCGCTTTCGAGGCTTCACTGCAGGCCCAGCCGCCGGCCCAGGAGGTTGCCAGCATCTATGTTCATATCGGTTCCTGCCGGAAGGATCTGGGGGATTATCAAGGGGCCATCGCCGCCCTGCGCCAGGCCCAGAACGCCAACGACCGGCTGAAGGAAGTCTACCATTTCCTGGGATTCTGCTATTTCAAGCTGAAGGAGCATCAGCAGGCGGTGGAGTGCTTCGAAAAGGCCATTGAACTGGACCCGGGCTCAGGCATTGACTACGCCAACCTGGGGATTAACCTGCGGGAACTGGGCTATCGCCGGGAGGCGGCCCACCTGCTGCGCATGGCCCTGGACCTGGACCCTTCCCTGGATTTTGCCCGCATGGCTCTGGAGGACCTGGGAAAGCAGGAAGGTTAAAACTACGGGATCAGGGATAAGGACCAGAAAAGAATGACAAAAAAATATTTTCCGCTTTTCCCGCCTCCCTCTTCCCTACAACAGCCGCGCCCCCAGTTCGGCGATGCCCGAGCGTTCCCCCTTGATCAAGGTAACGTGCCCGGAGATTTCCTCGCCTTTGATGCGATCCACCAGATAGCTTAAGCCATTGGAGGAGGCGTCCAGATAGGGGTGGTCAATCTGCTCCGGATCGCCGGTAAAGACGATCTTGCTGCCCCGCCCCACCCGGGTCAGGATGGTCTTGACCGCGTGGGGGCTTAAATTTTGAGACTCATCGCAGATGATGAACTGCCGGGGAATGCTGCGGCCCCGGATATAGGTCAGCACTTCCAGTTCAATCTTGCCGGTATTGAACAGATAATCCACGCAGCCGTTGGCCTGGATATGTTCGTTGCAGAGAAACTCCAGGTTGTCATAGATGGGTTGCATCCAAGGCCGTATCTTCTCTTCTTTGTCGCCGGGCAGGTAGCCCAGATCATTGCCCAAAGGCACGATGGGGCGGGTAATGAGCAGGCGATTATAACCGGCGCTCTCCTCAAAGACCTTTTCCAGCCCCGCGGCCAGGGCCAGGATGGTCTTGCCGGTGCCGGCCTTGCCCACCAGGGTGACGATCTTGACAGAGTCATCCAACAGCAGCTCCAAAGCGAATTTCTGCTCTTTATTCAAGGCCTTGAGACCATAGACCGGTCCGTTCAGGTTGAGCTTCTGCAGTTTTCCCTGGCAGAAGCGGGCCAGGGCCGATTGGGAGGGATTCTCGGCGGTCCTGAGGATGCAGAACTGGTGCGCCAACAGGCCATTCTGCCGGAAGTCCAGGAAGCCGTGGCGGTAAAAGCTCTCCAATTCCGACTCCGTCACCGTCAGTTCGGCGACGCCGCTGTAAAGCCGGTGATAATCCACCTTGTCGCTGTAAAAATCCTCGGCTCTGATTCCCAGGACATCGGCTTTGATGCGTAAATTCAGGTCCTTGGTGACCAATATGACCGGTTCTTGAGCATGTTGCTGCAGATAGTAGGCCATGGCCAGGATACGGTTGTCATTATTGTTCAAATCAATATCGCAGAAATTTTCAAAGGTGTTGCGGCAGTTCAGCTCAATGCGGATAGTGCTGCCCTGGGGGATCTTGACACCGGCGGCCAGGGGCCCCAGACTGCGGAGGGCATCCAATTGTCGGGACACTTCCCGGGCATGGCGGCCGATCTCGTCGCTGCGCGTCTTTTTGTTGTCCAATTCCTCAATGACCGAAACCGGCAGGACGATGTCGTTGTCCTCAAAAGCGAAGAGTGATTCAGGGTCATGCAACAGGACATTGGTGTCCAGAATATAGATTTTTTTCACGATGCCAATCCTTTCCCAACGGGCCGGATAGATCGGGAAGACAAGGAGTCAAGCCGCATTGTGCCAACCGGCTGGGACCCCCTTCCAAAAGTGACCAACCTGTTCCTGAGCTGGAGCGGCGATGCTGGTGAAAAGGCGCGGGAACAACGTGCCTCTCATTTTATCAGGTATTCATAAGGGAGTATATCGTTTTTTTGTGAGAGAACAGTTTGCTTAAAGTTATAAATCCTTCCAAAGGTTTGGCGCCTGAAACCATCTCCGGCCAGAAAGTTTGACCGGAAAATTTTTTGACAGGGGTATTTAGGGGAGTTGGATTTTCACTGTTGGTTGTTTTGATTCGGTTGTCAATAACGCCTTGCATCCTGAAGAGGATACCAGGGTGTGAGCGACTCGGATGGCAGTCACAGCAGCCGCTATTTAACCTTGAAATTGGTTTGGTCTACAATTCTTTTGGACACCGAAAAGGATAAAATAAGACAACCTCGGAGGTGTCTCAATGGATCAACATGGTAGCAAAGGACCAGGGTCATCGGAGGGAGCCCTAAGGGCGACCGGTGATGACCCTGGTTTGATCGCCAAAAAATTTTACCCCTTGGCAAATTTCCTGGCAGCAGAAAGGGGCGATCTCACTCTTTTAATTTTATTTTATCATATTATCAATGAGTTATTAACCATAAAGGTTTGGCGCCGTTTTTGCGAAAAATTTCTTTTTCCCCTCTTGCCGTCTCCAAATTAATTAGGTTAAGATAATGCGACTGTGAATTTTTTCATTTACTCTGGTCCGGCCGCCGGCACCACTCAGAGCCGGAGCCGACCAGGCAGGGAGCACTTATCTTTTCAGTTTCTCAAAGGAGGTTGAAAATCGTATGAGTAAAGGCCGCAATATTTACACCCTCATGAAAATGGCGGCAGAGCACCATGCCCGTTGGGAAATCGAGATGTCCAACAACATCGTGCGCAACCGCAAGAAACTCCTCTTATTGTTGATCCTCTGCCTGCCCATTCTGGGATTCTATGGCCTGACCTGGGCCGCCGGTGATCTTTTGGGCGGCAAGACTGCCTTTGCGCCGGCTTTTTATACGCCCACGGTCTTTATTGCCACCATCTTCATCGGCATGGTCGCGGGGTTGGTCACCGGCTGCATCGGCGCCGGGGGTGGTTTTATCATTACGCCGGCCCTGATGAGCGCCGGTATCAAAGGCATCCTGGCCGTGGGCACCGACCTCTTCCACATCTTTGCCAAGGCCATCATGGGTACGGCGGTCCATAAAAAAATGGGTAACGTTTCCGTCCCGTTGGCCATCGCCTTCCTGGTCGGTTCTATCCTCGGGGCCACCGGCGGCGGGGTGCTGAACCGGATGATTTATGACTATAATCCGGTCCTGAGCGACTTGTTCATTTCCTTGGTCTATGTCTTCCTCCTGGGCTTCCTGGGCTTTTACGCCATGGCCGACTTCCTGAAGCTGCGCAAGGCCGGGGCTGATACCAAGATTCAGGATCCCCATGCCCACGGCGGCGGCAAACCCGCAGCGCCCTCCGGCACCACCGGGGTGGCCCAAAAGCTGCAAGCCATCAACCTGCCCCCCATGATCAAATTCGACGAGGACCTGGTACCGGGCGGCAACCGCATTTCCGGCGTCTTCGTCGCCATCTGCGGCTTTATCGTCGGCGTCGTGGCCGCCATCATGGGCGTGGGCGGCGGCTTCCTGGCCTTCCCCATGTTCGTCTACCTCTTGGGCATCTCCTCCTTCACCACGGTGGGCACCGACATTTTGCAGATCATCTTCACGGCCGGCTATGCCTCCATCACCCAGTACGCCATTTACGGCTTTATCTTTTACACTCTGGCCATGGGCATGCTCTTGGGTTCTCTGTTCGGCATCCAGGTGGGCGCCCTGACCACCAAGGTCGTCAAGGGGATTTATATCCGGGGTTTTTATGCCATCACTATCCTGGCCGGCTTTGTCAATCGTTTTTTTGCCCTGCCCAAAAAACTCAATGACATGAAAATCATCAATGTCTCGCCAACCTTGGTGAGCGTCATAGACACCATCGGCCTCATCGTCTTCTTCCTCATTGCCGGGACCTTCGCCGTCTGGGTCTATTACATGTTCTTTAGTAATATCAAAAAGCTGCGGGGGGAGGTGTAAGCGATGAATAAGACGAAAATCACCACTGGGGTTATTCTGCTGGTTACCTTTTTCCTGGTCTTGGGGGCCATTTTTATGCCGTGGTTCGGCAAGGGCAGAAACGGCCTGGAATTCTCCGACGATTTCTTCAATTCGCTGGCCAAAGGCTCCAGTAACTTCATGGCTGATATGCGCGCCCTGGCCACGCCGTTTAAAGGCCAGGCCATGGCCCTGGAATTAACCCTGAAAGATGCCGAGACGGCCAAAAGGGCCGAAACCCTCTTTGCCAAGGCCGGGGCCACCGTGGAAGTGACCGGTTCTACCCTGAAAATAAATGGTGATCTGGGCCAGATCATGTTTGCCGCCATCGACGACTCGGAGGCCATGTTTAACAATCAGGGGGATAAGGTCCAGAGCCGGTATGAGCTTGATCCCAAAAAGGTCCTGCGCACCTGGTGGACCTCCTTTAAAGAATTGGATACCGCGCTGAAGCTGCAGCAGAAGTTCCGGGAAGCCCGGGCAGTCAACGAAATCACCTTCCGGGCCATTGAACCGGGCTATAATTTCTTCGGCATCTCGGCCGAACTGGTCCGGGACAATATCCCCCTGCTCACCTTCCTGCTGGTCTTTTACGTAGTGTATACCCTGTGGTATGGCTACGGCGTCTTTGAACTCTTCGAAGGCCTTGGCTTGGGCGCCGAAAAGGGCCACAAAGAAGAGGTCTAACGCTTTCCCCTGGTCCGGGGTTGCAGTCCTTGCCGGGATGGCCGTATAATGAGGCCATCCCGGTTTTTTGTGGCGTGGCCGAAAGGCCTTTACAAGTCTCATCCTCATCCAAGGAGAACGCCAGTGAGCCTCTGGCAAAGATTCTTCGGCAAGCCCCGCGAGTCCGCAACCGCCCCGGCGCAAGGAGCAGTGGCCAAATATTGCGACAAATATGCCCGGTTTCAGGAATTGGTGGCGGCCAGCGAAGCGAGCCGGCAGCTGCTCAGCCGATTGCAGGAGGCCCTGGCCAATCCCTCCTCTTCTGAAGCCACCCTCGTGCCCCAGCTCTGTCAGACCCTTTTGCAGCACCTGGACCGGGCCATGGCCGTGCTCCAGAATTTTTGCCGGCAGATGCCGCCGGAGCTAGTCCAGGCTTACGAAGTTCTGGCCGAGCGGTTGCGCCAGGTAGCGGCCGCAAACGGTCCGGTCGCACCCGAGGCCATGGCGGCGCTGCAAGCCTGCCTGCAAGGGGCGGTGTGCCCGCAACCACCCGCCCAGACGCCATCGGCACCAGGTGCGGAGCCCGGCTTTTGTTCGCTGCCAGCCCTCCTGGCGGCCATCGACGAAGCACGTCTGGCGGAGATGTTCTGTTTGAGCCTGCGGGCCCAGGTGAGTAAAAAACAGGCAGCCAGTCTGGTCACCGGCCGCCTGGTCCCTATTTTGGTGGTGGATGTGGGCGGCGGCCTGAGCCGCTCGGCCCCCACCGTCGGCTTGGAGGACATCGCTTCCGTGCCGTTCCAGGCCCTCCTCAAAGGCATGCTCTCCATCCCCTGGCCCAAGGCCCGGCCCGTGGATATGAAGGGCTTTATCTCCGTCGTCGGCGTCACCTCCACCACCCCCCGGGCCGAAGATCAGCTAAAAAAGATCAGTCTGGCCATCCTGGCCCGGGATTATATGAATTTCAGCCTCTGTTTGGGCTACCATGCCTCCACTCTCGAGGCTTACGTCAGCGATCGGCCGCCGTGTAATTATCTCCGCTTTCATTATCAGGGCGGCGCCGCCTCGGTGGAACGCCGGGTCCGGCGGCTGCGGCTGATCAGTGGTATCCTCACCCGCCTGGGCTTCCAGGTCAACATTACCGGCGATCTCCTGGACGGCCGCAAACAGGGTGACGACCCGGAGGCCTGCCTGAAACTCCTGGAAATCCTGGGCCGCCTGGAGGTTTTCACCAAACAGATGGACATGGTCATGTCCAGCGATGAGGTGATTTTCGGCTATATCGAGGATTTTTTAGCCCATCATTGCTGAGCGGTTCGGGGCCGTCCCTTGAGGTCCGCCCGGAAAAACCCCTTCCTGACCTGGCAAAGTTCCGCAATTGGTGCCGAAACCTCAGGGTCCTGCTTGTCTTTCTGCCAGTGGTAGAATACAATTATTCTAGGAGCCATGGTCCCTTAAAACAACCTTAATAAAAAACCAGCGACTTTTTGAGCCGTACAGTATGGCCAAACAGCCTCCGCCAGTTGCCAGGAAAACGGCCTCGGCCAAAAGACCGCAGCCATCCCTGTCATCGCCCCCCGGCCTGAATGATTTTCCCAGCCAGTTCGCCCGTTCCTTTTTCGGCGTCCTGACCCTGATCATTCTGTATTATTCGTACCTGATCATCAAACCGTTCCTGGTGGAGATTTTCCTGGGGCTGGTCTTCTTTCTGGTCAGCAAGCCCCTCTATAACTTCATCCTGCGCCTGTGCTTCGGCTATCGCACCCCTGCCTCGGCTCTCACCTGCCTACTCTTGGCCCTTTTTATAATTATGCCCATACTCACTCTGGCCAGCATCATCGCCGGGCAGGCCTTGGATATCTATACCCTGATTGACAAAGGCCTGCATAGCGGTGCCCTTTGGCAGTACCTTACCAACAAGCTGGCCTTTGTCCAGGAGTATGCCAAAAGATTGGAACTGCCAGTGAACCTGGACAACCTGCGTCTGGAACAGTTGATCCAAACGGCTCTGGTGACGGCCAGTCAGTTTATTTATGATAACGCCATCGGTCTGGTGAAGGGCTTCACCACGGTGATTCTCAGTCTCCTCCTGATCCTGTTTGTCACTTTTTTCCTGTTTCTGGAAGGCGACGATTTTATCCAGGCCATCAAAGAACTGTCACCCTTGGAGCCGGCCCATAACGAAGAAATCCTGGGAGATGTGGAAAATACCATTAAGGCCACACTGCGGGGAACGGTCATCGTCGCCATTATCCAGGGTTTTTTGGGAGGGGTGGGGTTCTGGCTCTTCGGCGTGCCCAAGGCCGCGTTCTGGGGCACGGTGATGGTCCCGGCTTCGGTTATTCCAGTAGTGGGGGCAGCCCTGATCTGGCTGCCGGGTGCCCTTTTTCTCTTTTTGCAGGGGTACAGTGGCATGGCCTTGGGACTGGTCCTGTGGAGCGCCGTGGTGATCGGGTCCGTGGATAATATCCTCAAACCTTATCTCATGAAAGGCGCCCGTTATACCCCTACCGTCTTCACGCTCTTTGCCATCATGGGTGGCATTTCTTACTTTGGCACGGTGGGCTTTATCATGGGCCCGCTCATTCTCTCCTTCCTGCTCTCCGTGCTTTCCATTTACCGGCACACCATCCTGCTGACCAACCGTCCGGCCCCGGTCTGTGCGCCGACTCCAGGGGGCAAGGCGGCAGAACCGGAACTGCCGGAAAAATAATAAGGCCGGGGCTTCTGACCCCGGCCAGGAATGGCGGCGG
>CALGOE010000229.1 GCA_937958145.1 uncultured Desulfobacca sp. | reverse complement strand
TGGCCCAGGCGTTGGGCCAGGAAGGCGCCGCCGGTGCGAATGCCCACCAGGGCAAGCCGGGACAGGTCCCCGTGGCGGGCCAGGACTTCTTCGGTGAGACGGGCCAGCGTTTGCTGCAGGTCCGGGGCCGTCATGGTTACTAACCGCTGATTCATCGGTATGATTCCTATAAGGACGAAAAATCCGCCTCATTGGCGGCCGCAGGGCCATCTGCCGGCCGAGGCTGCTGAAAAATATATTAAAAATTATTATACTAACAAAATCAATCCGAATAAGCAAGATACAGTTGCGGGGCCGTGCAGGCAAGGAGGCCGAATAAATGCCAGGACAGGTTCGTCGCCTGTGCCCCCGGGCGGGCGGGATGGTTGGCTGGGCCAGCGGGCATATCGGGCGGCATTCCGGCCGGCCGGATGGTCCCCTCTGGCGGAGGTTCAACCAGCAGTGTCCACCTATCTCCTCATCCTCCAGGGTCAGCGGCCAGCCGCCATCCAGGTCGGCGCCCTGGGCCAAGTCTTCGTCACCCCCGGCTGGTACCTGTATGTCGGCTCGGCCCGCCGCGGCCTGGCGGCCCGGCTGCGGCGCCACCAGCGCCCCGGGAAACGCCGGCACTGGCATATTGACTACCTGCTGGCCGACGGTCTCCTGACCGTGCAGGAAATCTGGACAACAGCCCATCGCCGCGAATGCTCCCTGGCCGACTCCCTGTTGGCCCTCCCGGCCAGCGCCGTGGTGCACCGCCGGCTGGGGGCCAGCGACTGCCGCTGCCGGGCCCATTTCCTGAAATGGCGCGGTTCTCGGTCGCAGCTGCGGGAGATCTTGCTGTCCTTAGGACTCACCCCCTTTCTCGCCCCTTGACATTGCCGCCGGAAAAGAATATATCTTATTGCAACTGATTTTCAATTGCTAAAAGGAAGGTGTATGGCCAGCAAAAAATTGAGCGATTTGCGTCCGGGGGAAGCCGGCATCGTGGCGCGGGTGACCGGGACCGGACCGTTTCGCCAGCGCCTTTTGGAGATGGGCCTGACCCGGGGGGTCAGGGTCGAAATGGAGAAGACCGCGCCCCTAGGGGACCCCACGGAATATGTGGTCAAGGGCTATCATATCAGTCTGCGCAAAGGGGAAGCGGATCTTATCCTGCTCTCGCCGGTGCCGGGGGAGGAATTTTCGTGACCAAAAAATTGACGGTAGCCCTGGCCGGCAATCCCAATGTGGGCAAGACGGCCCTGTTCAACAACCTGACAGGGGCCCGGCAACACGTGGCCAATTGGCCCGGCGTCACCGTGGAAAAAAAAGAGGGCACTGTCCGTTGGCAGGATTATGACATCACCGTCGTGGACCTGCCGGGCACCTACAGCCTCAGCCCCTATTCCCTGGAAGAGATCATTGCCCGCAATTTTATCATCGACGAAAAACCCGACGTCGTCATCAACGTCATTGATGCCAGCAACCTGGAACGCAATCTTTTTTTGTCGGCCCAGATCATCGACTTGGGGGCCAAAATGGTTTTCGCCCTCAATATGGTGGATACGGCCGCCAATCGGGGCATCCAGATCGACCAGAAACGCTTGGCCGAGTTGTGGGGGGTGCCGGTGGTCCCCACGGTGGCCAACCGCAATCAGGGCACCAAAGAGCTTTTGGATGCCGTGGTTCGCCTCGCCGAGGCCCGGGATCCGGTGGCCCGTCATATCCATATTGATTATGGTCCCGATGTGGAGGCGGTCCTGGCCCGGATCGAAAAGGTTCTGGCCGCCGCCTTTGATCCGGCCGATGAGCACTACCCCCGCTGGCTGGCCACGAAGCTTCTGGAACTGGACCCGGACGCCATCCGCCGTCTCGAGCAGAGCCCGCAGCGCCAAGCGGTTATGGCTCAGGTGGAAGAGGGCCGACGCCAGTTGGAAAAAACCTGGGGGGAGGATGCCGCGGTCCTGGTGGCCGAACGGCGCTACGGTTTTCTGGGCGGTACCGTCAGGGAGGTCCAGAAAGAAGAGCTGGAAAAACGCATCGTCCTCTCCGAACAGGTGGACAAGATCCTGACCCACCAATTATTCGGTTTTCCCATCTTCCTGTTTTTTATGTGGCTCCTGTTCCAGATGACCTTTACCCTGGGCGAACTGCCCATGAATTGGATCGAAGCAGGCGTAACCGGCCTCAAAGGCGGCGTTCGCACCGTGTTGCCGGAGGGCTGGGTCCGGGACTTGATCTCAGACGGCATCATTGGCGGCGTCGGCAGCGTCCTGGTCTTCCTTCCCCAGATCTCTTTGTTGTTTCTGGGAATTTCTTTTTTGGATGATACCGGTTACATGGCCCGGGTCGCTTTTATCATGGATCGCATCATGCACGCCCTGGGACTGCACGGTAAATCCTTTATTCCCATGCTCATGGGCTTCGGCTGCAATGTCCCGGCCATCATGGCCACCCGGGGCTTGAACAGCCAGCGGGATCGCATCCTGACCATGCTGCTCATCCCCCTTATGAGTTGCAGCGCCCGTCTGCCGGTATATATTCTCTTTGCCGGGGTTTTTTTCCCCCGACGGGCCGGCCAGGTGATCTTCGGCCTGTATCTTCTGGGCATCCTCATAGCCGTGCTGCTGGGCCTGGTTTTTAACCGATTCCTGCTGCGGGGCCAGGAAGAACCCTTTGTCATGGAACTGCCCCCTTACCGCCTGCCGGCGCTGCGGGGCGTCCTGGTGCACATGTGGGACAAGGTCACGGTCTATCTGAAGCGCATGGGGACTGTTATTCTGGTGGCGTCCATGGTCATCTGGTTCCTGGGTGCCTTTCCCAAAAACCCGGAATTGGCCGACCTCTTTGCCCAGGAACGGGAGCAGCTGGAGGCCTCTTTTGTGGAGAAGGCCAAGGCATTGCAGGGCCGGGAAGATTTCGCCGCGCTCTGCCGCAATCTGGAGCTGGAGAAAGCCGCGGCCCTGGCCGAATTGAGCCACCGGCAGCAGGCCACCGAGATGCGCCAAACGTTCATCGGTCGCCTGGGCGCCGTCCTGGAGCCCATGTTGCGGCCTCTTGGCTTTGACTGGCGCATGAGCGTCAGCCTCCTCAGCGGGTTTGTGGCCAAGGAGATCGTCATCAGCACCCTCGGCGTCCTCTATGAGGTGGGGGAGGTAACCGAAGGCGCCGCTACCTCCTTGCAGGAGGCCCTGCAGGGCTCGGGGTTGAAACCGGCTGCGGCTTTGGCCTTCATGGTCTTTGTCCTGCTCTATACCCCCTGTCTGGCCACCATCGTCACCCTCTGGCGGGAGAGCGGGGCCCTGAAATGGATGCTGTTTGCTGTCGGTTACCAACTCATGCTGGCGTGGCTGACGGCCTGGGTGGTCCTGCGAATCGGCCTCTTGCTGGGGTTGGGGTGAGCTGACACAGGCTGTAGATTAAGTACTACCATGAGCATAAAATGCATTATCGAGATATTCTTTATAACTGGGGTGCTTCAAGGAACTAACCATGCCCGCCAACGACGTTAGCAGCCAGCGTTACCAACAAGTCATGGCCGCCATCGCCCAAGCCGCCCGCCAGGCCGGCCGCGACCCGGCCGGCGTCAGGCTGGTGGGCGCGGCCAAGACCGTTGCCGTGGAGCGGCTGCGGCCGGTGGTGCTCGCCGGTCTCAGTATTGTCGGGGAAAATTATGTGCAGGAAGCCAAAGCCAAGATTGCTGCCCTGGATCTGCCGGTTTCCTGGCATTTCATCGGCCATCTGCAGAGCAAGAAAGCTGCCGCCGCCGTCCACCTGTTCGATCTGATTCATTCCGTGGACCGTCCGAGCCTGGCCCAGGCCCTGGACCGGGCCGCGGCCCGCCTGGGCAAGGTGCAGGATATCCTCCTGGAGGTCAATATCGCCGGTGAGGCCAGCAAGTCCGGGGTGGCCCCCGAAGGCCTGGAGGATCTTTTGCGCACCTGCGCCCTTTTGCCCCACCTGCGGGTGCGGGGACTCATGACCATGCCCCCCTGGAGTCCCGACCCGGAGGAGGTCCGGCCCTATTTCCGGCAGCTCCGCCAGGCCCGGGATCGGCTGCAGGCCCTCAATCTGCCCGGGGTGGAGCTGGTGGAGTTATCCATGGGGATGTCCGCTGATTTTGCCGTGGCCATCGCCGAAGGCGCCACCCTGGTCCGCATCGGCACCGCCCTTTTCGGCCCCCGGACACATTGACATCCCCTCCGACCTGCATTAGTTTGGATTATCCTTAGCAAGAGGCCGGTTTTTGGCCCCTTAATCACACCATCAAGGGAGAAGGCATGAACCTGAAGAAGTTTAACAAAACGGTTGGCATCGTGGCGCTCCTCTTTCTTCTCGGCGGGTTGGCCGCAGTCCCGGCCCTGGCCGGAGGCGTCATCCATGGCAACAAAGATAATCCTGGTCAACCGGTGGATATAAAAAAATTTGTCAAACCCGGCCAAACCACTATTATCGACATGTACAGCCAGTATTGTCCGCCCTGTGAGAAGATCGCCCCGATTTTGGCCTCGGTGGCGGCCAAGCGCCCCAAAACCCAGGTAGTCAAACTGGACATCAATCGGCCCAACGTCAAGGGCACCATTGATTTCGATTCCCCCCTGGCCAAACAACAGGGGCTGAACTTCGTCCCCTATATCCTGATCTTCGACGAACAGGGGCAGCTTCAATACAAAGGCCAGGAAGCCATTAACAAGGTCCTGGAGTGGAATAAATAACCCCTTCCTCCCACAGTATTTCATAAACGGGGAGGAGCTTGCCGGCTCCTTCCCGTTTTTTTGTCCCTGCCTGGAAGGGTGGCGTGGGCACCGGCCTTGAGCTGGATCGCCGCAGGGACCATAGTACGCGCCTTGTTTTCTGCCCCCCTGACAATTCTCCCGGATTTTTGCTATAATGAAAACAGATCGTTACCGGTCGACCGATTGGCGCCTTTGCCCTTGGCGGCGGCACCGGCGGCACTTTGAGAAAGGAGACGATCCCGCTCATCTTGAGAACCATCCCCAGTCCTGGCAGCCGGGTCGGCTTTACCACCACGATCCCGGTGGAAGTGCTCTTAGCCGCCGGTTGCACGCCGGTGGACCTGAATAATATTTTTATCACCGCCGCCGATGCTCTTGCCCGGGTGAGCAGCGCCGAAGAGGAGGGTTGGCCCCGCACCGTCTGCGCCTGGATCAAGGGCATCTATACGACGTTGCGGCACCACCCCGAAATCCATACGGTTGTCGTGGTTACGCAAGGAGACTGCTCCAATACCCACGCCCTCATGGAACTGCTCCAGGCCGAGGGTCGGAACATTCTCCCCTTCCAATTTCCGTATCCTCGCCATCAGGGGCAGTTGCAGCAACAGATCGAGGCTCTGGCCACCGCCTGCGGCACGACGCTTGCGGCGGTGTCTGAGGTCTGGCAGGGCTTGCAGCCGCTCCGGGGCCAATTGGCTGAACTGGACCGCCTCACCTGGGAGACCGGACAGGTAAGCGGCCGGGAGAATTTTCGCTTCCTTATCGCCAGCTCTGATTTTAATGGCTCACCGGTCAGTTTCGCCGCCGAGCTGGGGGATTTTTTGGCCGCCGCCCGCAGCCGGTCGCGGCAAGCCGGCGGTGTGCGTCTGGGCCTGGTGGGCATCCCTCCCATTTTTACCGATCTCTTTGATTATCTCGAAGAATTGCCGGTGCAGGTGGTCTTCCAGGAAATCCCCCGGCAGTTCAGCATGCCTTACCGCTGCCAGGATCTGACCGAACAATATCTGCGGTATACCTATCCCTACGATATCTTCGCCCGCCTGGCGGATATCCGGGAGGCTGTCAATCAACGGCGGCTGGACGGACTGATCCACTATACCCAAAGTTTCTGCTTCCGCCAGATACAGGATCGGCTCCTGCGCCAGTCTCTTAATCTCCCCATTCTTACCATCGAAGGGGATCGGCCCAGCCCGCTGGATCACCGCACCCGCCTGCGTCTGGAGGCTTTTGTTGATGTTCTGCGCCGCTGAAGCTGCCGGGGCCTCCTGGCTCCTGGGCATGGATTTTGGCAGCCGTTTTGTCAAGATGGCGGCGACAACGGATCTGCGCCGGTTTATCTATAAGAAGGTGGACTCTCTGGTCTTTTATCGGGACTACGTGCAGCGCCCGTCGGCGGCCGTGGTCTTTGACTGGCCCCGCCTGGGCCTGCCGGAACCCGCCAGGCTGGTGGTGACCGGCTATGGCAAGCACCTTTTTCAGGGGCAGGTGTCCACCATCACCGAGATCCGGGCCCACTTTCTCGGCGCCTGTTTTCAGACCGGCCTGAGTCATTTTATCCTCCTGGAGATCGGCGGCCAGGATACCAAGGCCCTTTATATCAAAGACGGACGGGTCTTTGATTTTCTCACCAATGATAAATGTGCTGCCGGCACCGGCCGCTACCTGGAGAATATGGCCCGGTTTTTAAAAATGCCCTGGCGGGAGTTTACTGCGGCCGGCGCTGATCCGGTGTCCATTTCCAACACCTGCGCCATCTTCGGGGAGACCGAGCTCATCAGCCATCTTCTGGATGGCGTCCCTGTGCCTCGCCTGGCGGCCGGGGTCAACGATTCGGTGGCCCGGCGGGCCCTCCAGATGATCAAACGCTTCCCCTGCCAGACCCTGGTCTTTGTCGGCGGCGTGGCCCGGAACCGGGCGGTGGTGGCCGGCCTGCGCCGTTCCGGCCGCTATCGGGTGGTGGTGCCGGCCAACCCCCAGTTCAACGGCGCCCTGGGCTGTTGTTGGGAGGCCAACCTTGGCTGGGGCAGTCCGGCCATACCCCTGCCGGCAAGGAGGTCGCAATGATCCAAGATCGCACTTTTACCCGGATACAAGAACTGATCGCCGGTTATCGGCACGAGATGATTGCGATGCAACGGGAATTGGTCCGCCGCAACGCGGTCGGACCGGATAACCAAGGCCCCGGCGAGGCCGCCAAGGCCGCCTATCTCGCCGACGAACTGCGCCGCCTGGGGTTGACTGTTACCGATTACCCGGCCCCGGACGAACGCGTCGCCGGCGGCCAACGCCCCAACCTCATCGCCCTGCTGCCGGGTCGCAGTCAGGAAAAGGTCTGGGTCCTCAGCCATCTGGACGTCGTCCCGGAGGGCGACCGGAACCTTTGGCAGAGCGATCCCTTTGAACTGCACCTGGACGGCGATCTGCTCTACGGCCGGGGCGTGGCCGATGATCATCAGGGCATTGTCGCCTCCATCTTTGCGGTACGGGCCCTCATGGCGGCCGGGGTGACCCCGCCCCGCACCATCGGTCTGGCCCTGGTCGCCGACGAAGAAACCGGCAGTCAAAAAGGCCTGGCCTACCTCTTGACCCATCACCGGGACCTCTTTTCGCCCCAGGACCTGATCATCGTCCCGGACGCCGGCAGCCCCGATGGCACCCTCATTGAGATTGCCGAAAAGAGCATGCTCTGGCTGCGGTTGACGGTGCGTGGCAAGCAATGCCACGCCAGCAAACCAGACCTGGGCGTCAATACCCTGCGGGCCAGTGCTCAGGCCATTGTCGCCCTGGATGCCCTGGCCCGGGAATTCAACGCCGTCGACCCTTTCTTTGACCCACCCCACAGCACCTTCGAGCCCACCAAAATCGAGGCCAATGTGGACAATATCAATACCATTCCCGGGTTGGGGGTGTTTTATCTGGACTGTCGGGTGCTCCCCGTCTATGACCTGGCCCAGGTTATCGGCAAGGTCCGGGAGATCTGCCAGGACATCGAACAGCGCTGCGGGGTGGCCATCACGGTGCAGACGGTGCAGCAGGTGCAGGCCCCACCCGCCACGCCGGCCACGGCACCGGTGGTCAAGGCCCTGGCCGCGGCCGTCCAGGCCGTCTATCAGCGTCAGGCGCAACCCCGGGGCATCGGCGGCGGCACCGTGGCCGCCTTCTTCCGGCGCCAGGGACTGCCGGCCGCGGTCTGGCTGAGCGACCCGCTGACAGCCCATCAACCCAACGAATGTATCAATATCAACACCCTGCTGGGGGATTGCCAGGTCCTGGCCCACGTCTTCTGTCAGGAGGATTGACACCGGCCCCGGCCTCTGGTATCTCCTGATTGGCAGGTTTCAGGGGGCGTCGGCGTCTTGTTTTTTTGGGGTTCGGCCCTGCTGCAACTCCAGAGCATAGCGCGGCCGGGCCAGATCCGTCTGCCGACAGCGGGGGCAGCGGGAGGGCGCGGTCACCCGCACCCGTTGGCTGAAGACAAAACCGCACCGGCGACACCGGGCCGGGATCAGAACGAAGCGGTAACCTGGGCCGGGATGTTTGGCCAGGTGCTCCAAATGGACGAGAATCTCTTTTTCGGGCCGGGACAGGAGTTGGGAGAGTTCCCGCAGGGAGCGATCCTGGCTCAGCAGCAGGGTCTTCAGGGCCTGCCGGATGGTCTGGGTCTGGGCAACACTCACAAGGCACCATGCGTTATCTGATTATGGGCACCGGGGCCCTGGGCACGGTCTTCGGCGGCCTGCTGCGGCGAGCCGGTCATGAAGTGGATTTTGTGGGCCGCGGCGCCCATTTTCAGGTCCTCATGCAACAGGGTCTCACCATCGACGGCATCTGGGGCGAGGTGCACCAGGGACCCATAACCGTGCCGCCGGCAGGGGCCCGATCCCTCTACGATGTGGTGCTCCTGTGCGTCAAATCTTTTGACACGCTGGCCGCCTGCCGCCAGAGCAAAGATCTGGTCAAACCCCAGGGGCTGATCATTTCCATGCAAAACGGGCTGGGCAACCTGGAAACCATCAACCACACCTGCCCGGCCGCCATCACTGTGGGAGCCCGGGTTATCTTCGGCGCCCGGGTCAGCCGGCCGGGCACGGCTACTGTCACCGTCTATGCCGATAAGGTCCTCCTGGGAGTCTACCCGGTGGCCACCCCCCCGCCTTTACTTTATCAAGTGGCCGACCATCTCGAGGCCGCCGGCATTCCCACCGCCGTAGTCCCTGATATTTTACCTTATATCTGGGCCAAAGTCCTCTACAATGGCGCCCTCAATCCCCTGGGGGCGATCCTGGGGGTGACCTATGGCGACCTGGCCGCCGACCCTCACACCCGCCAGCTTCTGGCCACCCTGATCACCGAGATGTACTCGGTGGCCATGGCCAAAGGCGTACGCCTGCTGCAAGCCACGGCAACAGAATACTGCCGCCACTTTTTTTCCACCCTGGTGCCGCCGACGGCCGCCCACTACCCATCCATGCTCCAGGATCTGCAGCACGGCCGCCAGACCGAAATTGAGGCCCTCAACGGCGCCATCTGCCGCTATGCCCAGGAACTGGGTCTGGCCACCCCGGCCAACGACGTGGTCTGTCAATTGGTCCGATTTTTGGAAAAGCACAGACAAGGAGAGCCGGAAGAGGTCCTGACGCCGTTATCGCCCGCCCTGCCACAAGCCAAAGACCCAGGCCGACAAAAATAGCCGGGGAACCGGCAAAAAAATTATACCCGCCGTTTTGGAATGAAAACGGCAAGATGTCCGAAGTCGGCGGGTATTGCCGCCAAATCGGTTCAAATTTTTGAACTGATGGCTGTCGTGGCCAAGGCGGGGACGGGATCGAATATCTCCCAACCCCCTGATAAAACTAATCTAAATATTTATTTTGCCCTCAATCCGACTTTTGGCACGGCCCCTGCATTAAGAAAAGACAACTATGAACAATTAAGGTTTCCCAATCCCCCCTTAATCAAGTTCATATACCATTTTCTCCCCATACCCCGCTGACCGGATGCTCCCCCGTCCGGTCAGCTTTTTTTTGCCCGAGAGGTTTCTGGCAGCTCGCCGGCGGTTCAAAATACTATCCTGGGGCATTGTCTGGGCCAAATTCTTTTACTGATGAAATTAAAGTAAATTCAGGAAGATATCTTTTGACGGGATAATTTTGGCGCCTCCGGCCGCCCTGCCGGTTCAAAAATTTATACTTGCCGGGGTGCCAGGAATCAGGGGCCATAATGAATAACATATTGATAATATAGTTTATTTTTAAAAAGCGAGAGGCCTTCCTGGATTTGGCACAAGACCTGCAATAGAATAAAAGCAACTATGAACC
>CALGOE010000228.1 GCA_937958145.1 uncultured Desulfobacca sp. | reverse complement strand
TTGGGCCACCGGCCGCGGCGGCGGTATCTGGCTGGCGGGTGCGCCCAACATCACTTTGGGAAAGGGAATCTTATAATTGAGGGCACTCCGGGGTTGGGTCAAGGTCTCGGACCAGGGGCGGGCTGATACCTGAAGCCATCTGTCCTGGGGCCGCCGCGGCTGGGCTTTGCCCCAACGGACCGCCCGGACCTGCCCCAGATCGGCCACCCCCAGGCCACGGCTCAACTGGACCAGAAAGTCATAGGGGTTGACCTGGCTCTCCCTGCTGAAACGCTGGTCCGGATACACTTCAAAATGCAGATGCGGCGCCGAATTCACCGTGCCGGTGGCCCCCACATAGCCGATGAGTTCACCGGTCTTCACCACTTGCCCTTCGGCCAAACCCGGGGCAAAGGCCAGCAGGTGCATGTAAACGTAGCCCCGGCCGTCATAACCCCGTAAGAATATGGTAAGACCGGCCCGATTAAACGTCCCCATGGTCTGGATGACGCCGCTGGTCACCGCATACACCTCGGTCCCCTCCGGCGCCGCAATGTCCGTGGCCCGGTGATAGCGGTTGCCGCCGTCTCGGGGATCGCCCCAGGAATCCCGGAAACTGAAGGGTTGGGCCACCGGAAAGCAATACAGCCCCACAAACGGCACCCGGGAATTTCCCGGCGGCGGCAGCAGCGGTCGGGCCAAGCGGTCGCCGGCGCCGGGGTGCAGCCAGACGCGGCGACCGGAGCGGGCCAAAAAAACTTCCCGGCCGGCAGCCAGGTCCTCCGGCCACGGCGTCAGCTTGGCGATCGAAAGCGCCTCCACCGCGGCCGCCGGAGGCAGATCCTCCTCCTGCCAACCCTCTGGGGGCGTCGCCTTTTCCAGCCCCGGGAACCGGGGAAGTTGAAAAAATTGCAGCGATGTCAGCAAGTTAAAAAAAGAGGGGCCCTGCTCTCCAGGTGCAGCTTCCCCCATCGTCCTGCCCTCGGCCGGCAGGATCTGCCAGAGCGCCATCGCCTCTTCCTGGACCGGCGGCGCTCCGTTGGCCGGGACCTGGCCCCCCCGGACCCCTCGGACCCTGCCAGCGGCCTCAGCAGCAGCCTTCACCCCCTGGCCATTGGCGTCCCGCTGATTAAAATAATAATAGACAACCCCGTTTTTCGTTACCCGCAGATAGGAATCCGCTCGGATCGGGGGAGCAGTGACCAACAGGAAACCGGCCAGGAGAAGCAACAGGATGGGACGGACCATAACGGCTCGTTTTTTCAGGAAAACGGCGGCTGGCAGCCTAACGGCTGACAAATTCTGACAATTTCCGTTCATTCCTACCATAAAATCCCGGCCAGGTCAATGAAGAAAAACTTATTTTATGTTATTTCAATATGTTATCAATAACCTGGGCGCTGCCCGCACAAGGACCATTCCATGCATTTTCTCCTTCATTGGGCTGAACAAGGCCGCCTGCCTGACTTCTTACTCCGCTGGGGCATTCGCCAGCTCTGCCGCGCCCGCCTTTGGCAACAGCGGGGCGATGTCGTCTCCTGCCTGGCGCGAAAACAAGAGCTGCTGCAGCAGATGCGCCAGGGCCCCATCGCCGTGGCCACCGACCAGGCCAACCGGCAGCATTATGAAGTAGCCCCGGAGTTTTTCCGCCTGGTCCTGGGGCCCCAGTGGAAATACAGCTGCTGCCTCTGGGAGGCCGGAGTCCAAAACCTGGCCCAGGCCGAGGCGGCCATGTTGGCCCTGACCTGCCGGCGGGCCGATATCCATGACGGCCAGGATATCCTTGACCTGGGCTGCGGCTGGGGTTCCCTGACCCTGTGGCTGGCCGCCCATTACCCCCAAGCCCGCATT
The DNA here is from genome assembly GCA_937958145.1 of uncultured Desulfobacca sp. Lineage (GTDB taxonomy): Bacteria > Desulfobacterota > Desulfobaccia > Desulfobaccales > Desulfobaccaceae > Desulfobacca. The sequence continues at coordinate 1,063 of CALGOE010000228.1, read as the reverse complement.
ACGGCAGTCTCCAATTCCCGCAGCCAAAGGGAGGTGGTCCTGGCCCGGGCCGCCCGGCAGGGACTTACGAACATCACCGCCCTGACCGCCGATATGAACGATTTTGTCCCGGACCAGACCTTTGACCGGATCGTCTCGGTGGAAATGTTTGAACACCTGCGCAACTGGCCAAAACTCCTGGCCCGCCTCGCCACCTGGCTCAAACCGGCCGGCAAGTTCTTCCTCCATATCTTCAGCCATCGCCGCTATGCCTATTTTTTTGAGACCACCGGCCCGGCCAGCTGGATGGGCCGGGAGTTTTTCACCGGCGGCCTCATGCCCGCCGACGACCTCATCCTCTATTGCCAAGAGGATCTGCTGGTCCGGCACCATTGGCGGCTGGACGGCCGCCACTACCAGCAGACCGCCAACGCCTGGCTAGCCAACCTGGACGCCCATACCGAGGCAATCCTGGCCATCTTCCAACAGGCCTATGGCATCGGCCAGGAACACCGCTGGCTGCAGCGCTGGCGCCTGTTTTTCCTGGCCTGCGCCGAACTCTGGGGCTTCCGCCGGGGCCAGGAATGGCTCATCTCCCATTACCTGCTCACCCCGCCCTCGCGCTGACAGCACCAGCCGCAAGCAGGGTGTTGCAAAAATCCTTTTCCCTGGACCGCGGGGGGAAATCCTTTTTTTGGCTCCCGGCGCCGCCAAGAGCCCCCGCTGGGGTTGCCGGAGGGGTCCTGGGGAAGGGCGTACAGGCCTCGCCCCCTGCCCCCCCTGCAGGCACTTTTGCAACACCCCGTTAGTTAGTTTCCATCCGGAAACTATAACCATTCATAATAATTCCACAATCGGTATTTTTTGCTGACGCTGCCAGGGAAATTTTTATACCGTCATTCCTATACCATTTATCTCGTTAAAGATGACCTGTCCGGAGGGGCGAGCCGCCGGCTCGCCCTCCATCGTTCCACCTCACCGGCGCCTGCATGGCAATGACGGTTTATACCTTGCCCTTAATGCCTTCTTGCCCAAAAAAGAACTTTCCCGATGGACACTAGTTAAGGCGGGGCACCCTGCGCCC
>CALGOE010000227.1 GCA_937958145.1 uncultured Desulfobacca sp. | reverse complement strand
CGCGGTCAGCGATGAGGAGCTGGTGGCGCCGGTGGTGGACTATAGCCAAGCGTATCCCAACGGCCAGGGGGAGCCTCTGGGGGAGGTGACCGTGGCCCAATTGAAGTCGGGAGAGATCACCGTGGCCGGGAAGAAGGTGGTTACCGCCGGGCTGTCCTCCTATGTCAAGGCCCGGGAAATTGCCCTGATCCTGAAACAATGGATCGCAACCGGGAGTTTCCTCCTGACCGAGCCGGTGGCGCCGCTGCCCGATCCGGCCTCCGGCTATGCGTTGAAACCTTTCCCAGAACGGCCGTGGACCCCGCCGGCGGCAACTGTCGAGCTTTCATCCGCAAAGGCCTCGTAATATGGTGAAGCCCTGGAGGGGTGGTTCGCGAACCGCCCCTCCGATAAACATTTTTCCTTGTAGTTTTTACCCACTATGGTGAAGATGCCATTTTCGGGTGGACCATATCTAAGGCAAAACTTGCCGCCAGGAGGAGCTGGCCATGTCGAAACGCAAGGTAGTCCTGAACTTCCCCCCGCATCTCATCGACCAACCCATCACCTACCGGTTGATTCGGGATTTTGATCTTATCGTCAACATCCTGCGGGCCCGCATCACTCCCAACGAATGGGGCCGGATGGTGGTGGACATTAACGGCAATGGGGAAAACCTGGAAAAGGCCCTGGCCTATTTAACTGAAATAGGGGTAGTCGTCGAACCCCTGGACAAAGAAGTACGCTGGCTGGAAGACCGCTGCATCCAGTGTACGGCCTGTATTGCCCCCTGTCCCACCCAGGCCCTGACGGTGGACCGGGCCACCATGACGGTTGACTTCCACCGGGAACGGTGCATTGCCTGCGAGCTGTGTTTGCCGGTCTGCGCCTATGGGGCCATGGAGATGACGTTCTGATCTTGAAGAGGGAGAGGTGTCCGAGAAGCATACCTTCTACAGGGTCGCCAATTGGTTCTGGGGACTGGGCGCTGGAGAGTTAGCCTATACGGATCATATTGATAAACGAGGCGGCAGGGATCAAAAGATGGCCAAAGGGTAGCTTATTGCCAAAATCCGAGCTCGGGTGTAAGTCGCTGAGACTGCAGAGGAGCTGACGACCAAACTGTCAGGGTTTCAGTAGGTGCCCGACCAGATAGACGCTGCTCCCGGGAGAAGAGGGAGCAACGAAGGTCAAGGGTTTGCAGGCGCGCCAAAGCATTGGCAATTTTGTTTGACAGCTCCGCCCAAAAAGTATAAATCATTGGTGCTTATATCGGGATGAACCCTAATCATTGATGTAATTATAATTTATTAGTTCAGTTGTGAAAAAAGCCACGAAGGCTTTTCCGCCCCGGCGGAAGGTGTTCGTGGCTTTTTTTTGTGGCCCAAGTGCGTTGCTGCACTCTATCTCAGGTTGATGTCCATCATGGAGAGGATTGCGACGACACCGCCAGAAGAAATGGCGCTTTTCCAGAGTGGCATACCAACAAAAGCAGGGGGAGAAGCGTATGAGGTTGCGTATTGCGTGCAGACAGGCAAAGACCCTGGCTCTGGCCTTGAGCCTGAGCCTGGGAATAGGGGGTTGGAGCGGCGGTGTTTTGGCCCAGGAGGTCGTAGCGGAGCCGGCGGCGATCCAGGAGCACGTGGCCGCGCCGGAGGGGGTGCAGTTGGTGGACGAAATCGCGGTTACCGCCAGTCGCACCGAGCGCCGGGTGTTTGATACGCCCCAGAGCGTCACGGTCATCACCCGGGAGCAGATCGAGGCCTCGCCCTTTGACAATGTGGAGGATATCGTCCGGCAGGCAGCCGGCATCTATAATTTCCGGCACTTTGCCTTGCATACCAACGGCATCGCCAGCCCCTTAAAAATGCGGGGCGTGGGGGCCAATCGGGTGCTGTTCCTGGTGGACGGCGTCCCCCAGAATGACAATTTCAACAATGCCATTGCCTGGGTGGCCTTTGGCTATATTCCCAAAAAGGCCATTGAGCGCATTGAGATCGTCCGGGGTCCCATGTCCGCCCTCTACGGCTCCGAGGGCCTTGGCGGCGTCATCAATGTGATCACCAAAAAACCGCAGGAGCCGCGCCAGACGAACGTTACCGGCAAGGCCGGCAACGGCCATACTTTCGGGGGCGATGTCTATCATAACCAGAAGATTCAGGACGCGGGTATCCTCTTTACCGGCGGCTATGACAAAAGCCACGGCTTTTTCATGACCTCCCCCATCGAGAGCTACAATATCAAGCGTTACAGTCAAATCGGCCGCATCTTTGGCAAGGCCACCTATGATTTCACGCCGCAATCGCACCTGACCTACAGCCAGATTTTCTACATCCACAATCAGGGGCAGGGTCGGCCCAACTTCCACAACACCCTGGGTCTTTTCCAATATAACCTCATGTATGAGCATAAATGGGATCAGGTCAGCTTCCGGGGGGTCACCTATCTGAATCAGGCCGCCAAGACCGCGTTTCAGGACACCACGGGGGACAATTATACCTCTTTGAACCGTAAAGAAAAGTTTCCCCTGCCATCGGTGTGGGGCCTGGATCTGCAGACCACCTTTTTCCCGGTCACCTGGGCCACGATCACCACCGGGGCCATGGTGAAAAAAATCTGGTGGACCTACGAAGAACAGTATATGAAGATACTCCGGGAGGCCGGGGCCCAGGGCGAACAGCTCTTCCTGTCGCCCTTTGTCAATGCCGATCTCACGTTCTTTCAGGAGAAACTCATCATCAACCTGGGGGCCCGGTTTGATTGGATCGAATCCTCCCAGGGCCGCAGTTGGGACAGTCGGCCCGAGGGGGGCCGACCGGCGTATGATAATTCCTATGCCACCACCCAGTGGACGAATTTCTCTCCCAAAGGCGGGGTCACGTACCATCCCGATGACCGGACCGCCCTCAAGGTCTCGGCCGGGACCGGCTTCCGGGCCCCCAGCCTCTTTGAACTCTATAAAATTCAGGTTCGGGGCGGTGGGACCTTCTTCCGGTGGGCCAACCCCGATCTGAAGCCCGAAAAAATCACCTCTTATGATGTGGGGGTGGAGCGCTTCTTCACCGACCAGTTCTGGGGCCGGGTCACCTTTTATCAGTCCTGGGCCCGGGACTACATCGGCGACCGCCTCATCCGTCAGTTCAGGCGCGGCGGGCGTCTCTTTTCGGAATATCAGCTGGAAAATATCTCCAAGGTGAATATCCATGGTCTGGAAGCGGAGCTGAAGTGGGACCCCCGCCAGGACCTCACCCTGTTCAGCAATTACACCTGGAACGTCTCGAAAATTAAGCAGGACGATGCCAATCCAGATTTGGAGGGCAACTATCTGCCCACCGACCCGGTGCACAAGTTTCATTTCGGCCTCTGGTACAAAAATCCTGATCTGGTCAATGTGCTGCTGCAGGGCAACTATTATATCACCCTGTATTTTGACAATGAAAATATCTACAAGAGCGGCGGCTACTTTACCCTGGATGCCTCCATTTCCCGGCGCTTCTGGAAGCAGGTGGAGCTGACGCTGGACCTGGAAAACATCTTCAACCGGAAGTATCCCTTATTTGTCGCCGCTGATGGCGTCACAATTGTCCCGGGCTTCCTGGTCATGGGCAAAATGACGCTACATTTTTAATGGTTAGGAGAAGAAAACGAATATGCTGCGGAAGACTTGGTTTTTTACTCTCGGCCTGACCCTGCTGCTGGCTCCCGGTGCCCTGGCCCATTATCTGTGGGTGCATCCCCTGGAGGGTGGCTATATGGTGGCCCGCGGTCTCCTGCCGGATAAATTTTATGCCTATGATGCCAAGAACGTTAAAGATATTAAAGCATTTGATGTCCAGGGCAACCCGGTCAAGGTGCAGCTGCGGCCCGAGGCCGAGCGGTTGGCATTCCACACCGCGGCCCCGCCGGCCCTGGTGGCGGTCCTGGCCGAATGGGGCCATCGGGTCAACACCCCCGCTGGGAAGGAATTGCTCAGCAGATCAGAGGCCTTGGCCAAAGGGCTGACGGTGGAGGAGGCCTTTTTTTCCACCCAGACGGCTAAAACCCTCCTGGCCGGCGGGGCGGCCAACACCAAAGCGGTGGGGCTGCCTCTGGAAATTGTCCCGCAACAGGACCCCTTGACCCTCAGTCCCGGCCAGGAATTGCCGGTACAGGTGCTCTGGCGCGGCCAGCCCTTGGCCGATACCCGCGTCCGGGTCGAAGGGGTCCAGGAGATGTTTCGCACCGATGCCGCCGGCCAGGTGCGCCTGCGGCTGGCGGGGCAGGAAACTCAGATGATCATGGCCAGCCATAGGGTATCAACCCCGGAGCGGCAGGACATCGATTATATCCTGTATACCACCTTTCTCCACTGGCACAGACCTGAGTGAGGATGTCCCAGAGGACGGAGGGAAATATGTCCAAATCTTGTTGGCAGCTTCTGGCAATGCTAAGCGTCAGCGTCCTCTTCTGGCCGCAAGGCGGCTGGGCGCATGGCACTGAAGGCGTCGTCTCTCCGGGCGGTTGGACGGTGACGGCTCGATACGCCGGCGGCGAGGTCATGAGCTTTGCCAAGGTAACCATCACTGCGCCCAACGCCAGCAAACCCTTTCAAACCGGGCGGACCGACCAGAACGGCCGCTTCGCCTTTGTGCCTGATGTGCCGGGGACCTGGCGGTTTGTGGCCGATGATGAGATGGGGCACCGTCTCAGCCTCACGATCGAGGTAACGGCTGACAGCTTGACCGGCCAACCGGCCCCACCGGCGTCGGCCGCGGCCGCCGCCTCGCTGGCTTCCCGGGCCCTGTTCGGCGTCGGCTTGCTGCTGTTGGTGGCCAGCCTGGTTTTTTGGTGGCAGGCCAGGAAAATGAGCGGCAAAAAGGTCGATGGCTAAGAGATGAGGCTTCTAGTGCTGTCACGAAAAAGCCTCTTGCCAGAGATAGAAAGTCTGGGCCACCAAATACATCCCGGTAGAGCGGACCTCCAGGTCCGCTCAGGTCAGTTGTCATTTTGTGTTGCCTGAAAGGATCAAACATGCGCCTCCTCGTAAAATTGTCGGCAGTTCTGTTCTGGATAATGCTTGTGCTGCCCGGCGTCGGCACCGCGGCCACGACTCCGGGAAAATTCTATTTAGTGGGGTTGGGCCCGGCCGGGCCGGAACATGCCACCCTGAAGGCACTGGAGACGATCAAGAAGGCTGACCTGATTCTTTGCCACCCGGAGCTGGCCGAACCCTTCCAGGCCTATCTCCAGGGCAAAAAGGTCATGGATCCGTGGCCAGACCTCTGGCCGGAACAGGGTCTGCGGCAACTGCCGCCGGCGGCCCGGCAGGCCCTGGTGGCTGAGAAAAACCGGCAGCGGGATGCCTTCATCAAGCAGATGCAGGCTCGTCTGCAACGGGGCGAGAATATCGCCCTGTTGACCGGCGGCGACCCCACGGTTTATAGCCGCTGCTTCTGGCTGATGGAGGGTTTGGACGACAACTCAGTGGAGATTATTCCGGGATTAGGGGCCGTCACCGCGGCCATGGCAGCGTTAAAACGCCCCAGCACCGGCGGCCAGGCCCGCTTTGTGCTGCTGACCGCAGCCAATAGTTTTTTTGGCCCCAATGATCCCGAAGACCTGGCCAGGGATCTGGCCCGCTATAACAGCACCCTGGTCTTTTATATGGGCCTCAGGCACCTGGACCGGCTCATCACCACCTTGCAAAAATACCACCCCGGCGACCTGCCGGTAGCCGTGGTCTATTATGCCGGCTATCCTGAGAAAGAAAAGGTCATCCGGGGGACCTTGAACGATATCCAGACCAAGGTCAAGGCGTACCAGGAGCAATGGTGGGGGATGATTATCGTCGGCCGTTGCCTCACCGGCAGCGGTTTCACCTTAGGAGAATAACGGACGTCAGCCTCTTGCGGGG
>CALGOE010000226.1 GCA_937958145.1 uncultured Desulfobacca sp. | reverse complement strand
AAGTGGTATGTCGTGCACACCTATTCCGGGTTTGAAAAGAAGGTGAAGACTGCTCTGGAAGAACGCGCCCGCAACCGGGGTCTGCAGGATCTCATTACCGAAGTTTTGGTCCCCACCGAGCAGGTCGAGGAGATGGTCAAGGGCCAGAAACGCATCTCCCACCGGAAATTTTATCCCGGCTATGTCCTGGTGCGCATGGAGCTCAATGATGACACCTGGCACCTGGTCAAGGATACCCCAAAGGTCACGGGCTTTTTAGGAGGCCGCACCGAGCCGGTGGCCCTGCCCGACGCCGAGGCCGAAAAAGTCATCGCCCAGATCAAAGAAGGGGCCCTCAAGCCCAAACCCAAAATCATCTTTGAATTGGGTGATAAAGTCCGGGTCACCGAAGGACCTTTCACCAATTTCAACGGCGTGGTGGACGAGGTCAAAGGGGAAAAAGGCCGGGTGCGGGTGATGATCAGCGTCTTCGGCCGGCCGACCCCGGTGGAGCTGGAATTTTCCCAGGTGGAAAAGACCGGCTGAGGGTGGCAACCTGAGACTAGGCCAAGTCGAGGGCAGGAAATTATCGTCGTAAGGAGTGCAGCATTATGGCAAAAAAGGTGATTGCCCAAATCAAATTGCAGTTGCCCGCCGGTCAGGCCAATCCATCGCCCCCGGTTGGCCCGGCTCTGGGTCAACACGGGGTCAACATAATGGAATTTGTCAAGAGTTATAATGCCCGGACCCAGGGTCAGGAGGGGTTGATCATTCCCGTGCTGATTACCGTCTATGCCGACCGCTCCTTCACGTTTGTGACTAAGACGCCGCCGGCTTCGGTCCTCTTGAAAAAGGCCGCCCAACTGGCCTCGGGCTCCAAAGAACCCGGACGGCAGAAGGTCGGACAGGTGACCATGCAACAGGTCGAAGAGATCGCCCGGCAAAAAATGCCCGATCTCAATACCGTCGACGTGGAAGCGGCCAAAAAGACCATCATGGGCACGGCCCGGAGTATGGGCATAGAGATCGTCTGAGTTTTACGGAAGACAGGAAGGTGATGCGACATGCCGCACAGGGGTAAAAAATATCTGGCCATGCGGGAAAAGATCGACCGATCCCGCAAATACAATTTTGCCGAAGCAGTGGCCGAGGCTTTGAGCACCAGTTACGCCAAGTTCGATGAAACGCTGGATGTGGCCGTCCGGTTGGGCGTCAATCCCAGACACGCCGACCAGATGGTGCGGGGCGCCGTGGTGCTGCCCAATGGTATCGGCAAAACGGTGCGGGTTCTGGTCTTCGCCAAGGGCGAAAAAGAAAAAGAGGCCCTGGAAGCAGGGGCCGATTTCGTCGGTGCCGACGACCTCATCGAGAAAATCAAAGGCGGCTGGATGGAATTCGACAAAGCCGTCGCCACCCCCGACCTTATGGGCGCAGTGGGTAAGATCGGCAAGATTCTTGGCCCCCGGGGTCTGATGCCCAACGCCAAGGCCGGTTCGGTCACCTTCGATGTCGGCCGGGCGGTCCAGGAACTGAAGGCCGGCAAAATCGAATTCCGGGTGGATAAAGCCGGCGTGGTCCATGCTCCCATGGGCAAAGTCTCCTTTGGCAGCGAGAAACTGCTCCAGAACCTGGCAGCCTTCTTCGATACCCTGCTGCGCCTGAAACCGGCGACCAGCAAGGGGACCTATGTCCAGGGCATAGCCCTCTCCACTACCATGGGACCCGGCATCCGGGTCGACCCCCTGGAAGTGAAAAACCTGATTCGCGCCGCCGCCGCCTAAGGCAGAAGGCTGAAAGGGGACAAGCCGATGCTGAAAAGCAAGAAATCTGATGTTGTTGCCAGCCTGCAGGAAAAGCTGGGGCGGGCCGAATGCCAGATCCTGACGGATTTTAAGGGGCTCAAAGTTGGCGAATTCACCCAGTTGCGCCGGGAATTGAAAGAGGCCGGGGGTGAGTTGGCCGTGGTTAAAAACACCCTGCTAAGGTTGGCCACCGACGAAGCCATCCGGCCAGCCCTGGAAAATTATCTGGTCGGCCCCACCGCCCTGGTTCTGGCCTACAAAGATCCGGTGGAGATCGCCAAGATCGTCTCCAAATACGCCAAAGACAAACCGGATAACTTTAAACTCAAGGCCGGGGTTTTAGGCCAGGCGGTGCTGACGGATAAAGATCTGCTGGAACTGGCCAAGCTGCCCAGCCGGGAGATCCTGTTGGCCAAATTGCTGGGCGTCCTGCAAGGGATCCCCACGGCGCTGGTCTCCGTCCTGGCCGGCATCCCCCGCAAATTATTGTACACCCTGAAAGCCCTGGAAGAAAAAAGGGCCAGCGAACAGAGCCAATAAGGTTGCGCACCATTCGGATGCGCCTCATTTTTTTGAGCCAGTGAAGGTAAGGAGGAGATTTCGTCATGGCGATCACCAAAGCAGATGTCATTGAGTTTATTGCCAATATGTCCGTATTGGAACTGTCCGAGATGATCAAGGACCTGGAAGAGAAATTCGGCGTCACCGCAGCCGCACCGGTGGCCGTGGCCGCCGGGCCG
>CALGOE010000225.1 GCA_937958145.1 uncultured Desulfobacca sp. | reverse complement strand
CCGGCATGGTCGCGCCCCACCACCAGGTGGGAGCAGCCGAAGTTCTGCCGGAAGACGGCGTGCAACAGGGCTTCCCGGGGCCCGGCATACCGCATATCCAGAGGATAACCGGCCTGCAGGAAGGTGTCTTTGACAAAATAGTATTCGGTCAGGGTATCAATGGCCTTCACCCGCACTTCCGCCGGGATGTCGCCGGGTTTCAGTTTGCCCAGGAGCTGGTGAATAAGAACACCATCACAAACTTCAATGGCGATCTTGGCCAGATATTCATGGGAGCGGTGCATGGGGTTCCGCAGCTGCAGGGCCGCCACCGTGCTCCAACCCTTCTGCTCAAAAATCCGCCGGGTTTCCTCGGGCCGCATATACACGCCCGGATAATCCCTGGGGAAGGAACCTTCACTCCAGACCTTGACAGGACCGGCCAGGTTCACTTCTTCCTGGTTCATGACCATCTGAACACCGGGGTGTTCCATGTCGTCGGTCTTAAAGACCTGTTTGCATTCCCATTTTTTATCAATGGTATACTTTTCGGTGACCTTCATGGTCCCCATCATTTCCTCGGTCTCTTTGTCCACCAAGAGGACCTCTTCGCCGATCTTGATGCTGTCAGCTTTGCCTTTGGTGGTGGACAGGGTGATGGGAATGGGCCAGAAGGTGCCGTCGGGCAGGGTCATGTCGTCCGAGCAGGAGCCACGCCATTCGGCTTCATTCATGAAGCCTTCCAGCGGCGTGAAACCGCCGATGCCCAACATGATGAGGTCTGCGGTCTCCCGGGAATTCATGGTGACCACGGTCAAGGATTTGGCACGGGCTTTATCTTCTTCCAGTTCCTTGCCTTTAAGCAACAAGGGTTTGAGTTTCTTCTCTTTACCATGTGGGTTTACCAACGCCATCGAGAACTTCCTCCTAACTGTAGTTTCTTACATCTCTAGATTAAAAATGAAGCGGCCGGATGCAGTGGCGCGCTCGCAGATACAGATTCTTATGGCAACCTCGGGCAGCGATTTACTACTTGACTTGGCAGTTTGGGCCGGTTCCCTCACCCTCAGGGCTTTGGCGCCTGTGCCCTGCAGGCGGTCGCATTGCATGCACATGCTCGTGAAGAATAGCACGATCTTTTTATATAGCAGACCATTGTAGCCTGTCAAGAAAATTTTTTGCTTGGGCTTGAACCTCCTTTAAATTAACCCTCTTCCGAAAGCCGCAAATCCGGCCGCCGCCGCTCTCGACCCAAGGGTTTGTCCACAAAAGAACAATGCTGCCCTTTCCCGCCCTGCCAAAGCCTTCTGCGAGACCGGTGTCCTGATCTGCGAGCAAGCAAGCCTTATGCCAGGCAAGTTCCTGGCCCCGTGGCGGCAACATCATGAATTATCAGCGCATAACCGACGGAAAACCGGAAAGTGGCGGCCCCCAGGCCGATGCCGTGTCAGGAATTTTTTCACTTTGGCAAAGACCATGGCACCAGCCACCGGGCTTCTTTGGCGCTCTTAGGGGTCACTGGCAGCCAGGCGTTGCAACCTTGAGAAAAATCACATAAGATGATACCGGGACGGTTCGGTGGAGGTCAGGGGCAAGACGTGAGCACGGCAAGAATAACCAAAACTTCGGCCTGGCGCCAGGAAAAAGATTCCCTGGGGCCGGTCTGTGTGCCGGCTTGGGCCTATTGGGGGGCCCAGACGCAGCGGGCCGTGGAAAATTTCCCGTTGAGCGGCCTTAAACCCCACCCCATCCTGGTGGACGCCCTGGTGTTGGTCAAGTTGGCCGCAGCCGAAGCCAACATGGCTCTGGGCGGTTTACCAGAGGACAAAGCCCGGCTCATCATCCAGGCCGGGCACGAAGTCCTGGCCGGCCTCTGGCGGGACCATTTCGTCGTGGATGTCTTTCAGGCCGGGGCCGGCACCTCGCTGCATATGAACATCAACGAGGTGTTGGCCAATCGGGCCGCAGAGTTGGCCGACCGTCCCCGGGGCCGCTACGACTTCATCCATCCCAATGATCACGTCAATCTGGGCCAGTCCACCAACGACGTCTTTCCCACGGCCATGCGGTTGGCCGTCCTCATGGACCTGCGCACGTTTTACCCTGAGGGCGAGGGGTTGGTGGCGGCCCTGGAACAAAAAGCCCGGGAGTTTGCCACCATCCACAAGGCCGGGCGGACCCACCTGAACGACGCCCTGCCCCTGACCTTGGGCCAGGAATTTCAGGCCTACGCCGCAGCCGTGACCGGCGACCTGGCTCGCCTGCGCCAGGCCGCAGCGGCACTGCTGTCCCTGGGCATCGGGGGCACGGCCGTGGGGACCGGCGTCAACGCCCTGCCCGGTTACCGGGAGGCAGTGATCGACAATCTGCGGCGTCTCACCGGCTTGGACCTGACGGCACACCCAAACCTCTTCGAGGCCATGCAAAACCTCAATCCGTTCGGCCACATTGCCGCCAACCTGAAACTTCTGGCCCTCACCCTGACCCGCGTCGCCAACGACCTGCGCCTCTTGGCCTCGGGCCCCAAAACCGGGCTGGCCGAAATCATCCTGCCGGAGGTGCAGCCGGGCTCGTCCATCATGAGCGGCAAGATCAACCCCTCCATCTGCGAGGCCCTGAACATGGTCTGCTACCATGTCATCGGCCAGGAGACCGCGGTGGCCCTGGCTGTACAGGCCGGTCAGCTGGAACTCAACGTCATGATGCCCCTGGTCAGCCACGAACTCCTGGGGATGATTGACCTGTTGCGCCAAGGCCTGGCCATGTTCACCCGGCGGGCCGTCCGGGGCCTACAGGCTGATCCGGCCCGCTGCCGTTTCTTCCTGGAGCAGAGCCATGGCCTGGCCGCCCTCTTGAATCCCTATCTGGGCTATCAGCAGGCAGCGGCGTTGGCCCAGGAGAGTTTGACTTCCGGCATCCCCCTGGTGGAACTGCTGCGGGCCAAAAAACTCTTGACCGAAGCACAGATTGCGGCTATTTTTTCCCTCCAGTGACCACCATAAGCTCTGTGAGACAAGAGAAAAAGAATGAGTGATGAACCACTGGCCACTGACCACTTATTTAGGCCCCGGCCTAGCCAATATACCCCCAGGAGGAGACCGTGAACGATTCTTACAAAATCATCTTAAGTGAAAAAGAATTGCCCCAGCAATGGTATAATGTCCAACCGGATCTGCCCCGACCGCTGCCGCCCTATCTTCATCCGGCCACGGGCAAGCCGGTGACGCCCGAGGACATGTTGCCCATCTTTCCCATGGAACTCATTAAACAAGAAATGAGCCAGGAACGGTGGATCGACATCCCTGACCCGGTCTTGGATATTTACCGGCTCTGGCGGCCGTCGCCGCTGCACCGGGCCCGGCGCCTGGAGAAATTCCTGCAGACCCCGGCCCGCATTTATTTCAAGAACGAATCCGTCAGCCCGGCGGGCAGTCACAAACCCAATACCTCGGTCCCCCAGGCCTATTATAATAAAATGGAAGGGGTCACCCGTCTGGCCACCGAGACCGGTGCCGGCCAGTGGGGTTCGGCCCTGTCCTTTGCCTGTCAGGCCTTCGGTCTGGCCTGTACCGTCTATATGGTGAAGGTCAGTTATTTCCAGAAGCCCTACCGCCGTTCCATGATGCAGGTGTGGGGCTCCGAGGTCTTCCCCTCGCCCACGGATCGCACCGACGCCGGGCGGAACATCCTGGCCAAAAATCCCGATTCGCCGGGCAGTCTGGGCATCGCCATCTCCGAGGCCGTGGAAGACGCCGCCAAACACGAGGATACCAAATACGCTCTGGGCAGCGTCCTCAACCACGTGCTGCTGCACCAGACCATTGTCGGCCTGGAGACCAAAAAGCAGCTGCAGATGGCCGGCGAGAAAGCCGATGTCCTCATCGGCTGCGTCGGCGGCGGCAGTAACTTTGCCGGCTTTGTCTTTCCCTTTGTGCCCGACAAACTCAAGGGGCAAAACATCCGCTTCGTGGCCGTGGAACCCACCTCCTGCCCCACCTTTACCAAAGGGGCCTATACCTATGACTTCGGCGACACCGCCGGCCTCACCCCCATGATGCTCATGTATACCCTGGGGCACAGCTTCGTCCCTCCCGGCATCCATGCCGGCGGGCTCCGGTATCATGGCGACGCCCCGTTGCTCAGCCTCCTGGTCCATGAAAAGGTCATCGAAGCCCGGGCCTACCCCCAGAATCCGGTCTTTGAAGCGGCCATCGCCTTTGCCCGGACCGAAGGGATCATCCCGGCCCCCGAGACCTCCCACGCCCTCCGGGCCGGTATCGACGAGGCCCTGAAATGCAAGGAGACCGGCGAAGAAAAATGCATTGTCATCGCCTTCAGCGGTCATGGCTTCCTGGATCTGGCCGCCTATGACTCCTACCTGGAGGGCAAACTGGAAGACTTCGAATACCCTGATTCGATGATCCAGGAGGCCATCTGCGCCATTCCGAAATTTCCCGGCTGATGGCAAGGGGTAACCCTGCCATGAAAAATATCAGGGGGGCGCCACCCCGGCGCCCCCTGCCCCAGGAAGGCCACTAACCGCTATGCCGCCTCCTCAACCCCGGCCAGGCGCTGCCGGCTTTAAGCCCATACCCCATACTGCCGATGTCGGCTTTCTGCTTTGGGGCCCGACCTTGGCCGATATTTTTATCCAAGGCGCCCTCGCCCTGGTGAGCCTCATGACCGACCGCCGGCGCCTGCGGGCCCGCCAGACCCGAAAAGCGGCGATTGAGGCCGCGGATCAGGAAATGCTCCTGGTGGAGTGGCTCAACCACCTTCTTTATCTCTATGACACCGAAAATTTTTTGGCCCGCCGCATCGACATCCAGGAGATTGCCCCCACGAGGCTGCGGGCCACTCTTTACGGAGAGCCTTTGGACCCGGACCGCCACATTTTAAAAACCGGCGTCAAAGCGGCAACCTACCATCAACTAACCATTGCCCCCACTGCCAACGGCTGGCAGGCCCGGATAATTTTTGACCTCTAGTCCCTGATGCCGTTTTCTCTCTTCTCCCTTTTCCCTGATCCCTCTTCCCTGCTTTTACGGTCGGCAATCCTTGGCCGGGCTGTACCCCTGGCGAAAGGCATCCAATGGCGTGGCAAACAGCCGCCGATTGGCCGGCGCCATGGTCTGAACCCCGGGGCAGGTAGGCCGATGGAAGCGCAAACTCCTGGCATTCCCCACATAATGGGATTCCTGGGCCGGCGGCAGTTCCTGCCAGATCCCCAGGCGCTGATCAATGGCCAGATTCTGAGCCCGGATAAGCTCCTGCTGATAGCGCAGGTTGGGAGGTTTGAGCATGACGCGGGCCAACCCCCGGCGGACCAGTGCCACGTTCACGAGCTGACCGTCCGGCAGCCGCACATACGCCAGGACGCGGTTATATTGATCATAGCGCTCCACATCATATTCCAGCCGGAGCTTGACCCCCTGGACCAGATCGGCATTCACCTGCCTGGCCTGGCGGGCCAACTCCAGTTCCCGGGGATCGGTGCTGGTCAGCTCCGGCGTATCAATGCCCAAATAGCGCACTTCCCGGCCGTCGGCCAGGACAACGCTGTCGCCGTCCTTGACCTTGGCCACCATGCCGCTCGCCGGTGCGCCGCTGGGGGCCGGACAGCCCGCCAACAGGCAGACGGCCCAGAGGATGGCGACAAAAGCCGCCAGCCTAAGCGCTCGGCAGTTTTCCCAAAGAACGTAATTTGGTCGCAAAATAATCGATGGTTTCCTGTAAGCCGGCGGTGAGGGGGACGGTGGGCTGCCAGTTCAGAAGCCGTTTGGCCCGGCTGATATCCGGGCAGCGTTGTTTCGGGTCATCCTGCGGCAAGGGTTTAAAAATCAGGCGAGAGGAGCTGCCGGTGAGTGCCAAGGTCTTTTCGGCCAGCTCCAAAATAGTATACTCATCCGGATTGCCCAGATTCACCGGGCCCTCAAAGACGTCGCTATTCATCAGCCGGACCAGCCCCTCCACCAGATCAGAGATATAACAGAAAGAGCGGGTCTGCTGGCCCTGGCCGTAGACCGTGATATCCTCCCCGGTCAACGCCTGGACGATAAAATTGCTGACGACCCGGCCGTCATCAATGGCCATGCGGGGGCCATAGGTATTGAAAATCCGGGCAATCCGCACCTGGACCCCGTTCTGCCGATGATAATCCATCATCAAGGCCTCGGCCGCCCGCTTGCCTTCATCATAACAACTGCGAACGCCGATGCAATTGACATTGCCCCAGTAGTCCTCGGTTTGGGGGTGCACCGTGGGATCGCCGTACACCTCCGAAGTCGAGGCCTGCAGGATGCGCGCCTTGACCCGCTTGGCCAAACCCAGCATGTGCAGCGTGCCCATGATATTGGTCTTGATGGTCTTGACCGGATTATACTGATAATGCACCGGTGAGGCCGGACAGGCCAAGTTATAGATCTGCTCCACCTCCACCATGATGGGGTTGACCACATCATGGCGGATGAGTTCCAACCGCGGGTGGTCCCGCAAATGCAGCAGATTCTCCTTGGAACCGGTAAAATAATTGTCCAGGGCCAGGACCTCATGCCCCTGGGCCAAAAGATATTCCACTAAATGGGAGCCGATGAAGCCGGCGCCGCCGGTCACCAGAATGCGCATGCCAATTCTCCAGTTGCAGGTGATTTCAGCTCATTGTTCCTCAATCTTTTTTAAATGTCCAGCATTTTTCCCATTGACAGGGGCAGGCCTTTCCCGGAAGATGTAACCAAGTAACCACAGGGGTGAGCCAGGGCCTGTCGCCTCGAGACCCACCTCAGGCACCTGCGCCCTACCGCCAATCAAACCGCTTTCGCCTGCCCCCGTAGCTCAGGAGGATAGAGCAACGGATTCCTAATCCGTGTGCCGCCCGTTCGAGTCGGGCCGGGGGCACCAATAATATCAAGGGGTTAGCTTAATTGAGCTAACCCCTTTGCATTTGATGTGCGCATTTAGTGTGCAGGCATCCGGATTGAAGCGGGCGGCAAGGTAAGAATAATATCAAGGCCAGTCAGCTCTGCAATAGGGGCGCGGCACCCTGGGAACATCCTGGGGCGGGTTCCCCAGGGGCTTACAATCGTTCTCATTGAGGATGGGCTGAAAATCGCCATTGCAAACTGACCCCCCATCGCCCTTGCAGGTTGAC
>CALGOE010000224.1 GCA_937958145.1 uncultured Desulfobacca sp. | reverse complement strand
CACTCCTGGACCGAGCGCAGCAATTCCTACAGCAAAGGTCGCGCCCCGACGTCTTGCCACCCTCCTGAACCGAGAGAAAACACAATACTTGCGGAAGGCGGAGCCAGACGGCCAGGTTTCTCCCTGCCGGCTTGACTTCCTCAATCCCGGCGCCGGCGTGGGGCGGCGCCAACAGGCGGGAACAACTGGTTTTTTTCTCACCGGGGAGGACGACAGGGCGGATTGCGGCCTTGGCCCTGCACCGCACCGCCGCCGTACAGAACAACGCCTGCGCCGCGATCTGCAAAAACCCCTGGGAAGGGGCACCGCCTGGGTGCTGTTAACCGGCTTGGCTGAACAGACCTCTCCCTTGCCCCGGGCCAGCTGTCAACGTTGCAGGCCGAGGGGAGGGCTCAGGAAGAACGTATGGATAATAGCGCAAAGTTATAAGATCAGAGGCAGGGCAAACCTCACCCTCCGAACAGAGCCCGTCGTTTCTCCGCCCCAAACTTCCCTTAGTTTTTCAGACTGAACGTCCCGACGCGGCCGCACCGGCAGGGAATCTGCACGATCCGCCGCCCTGACCATTTTCCCAAAGGGATGGCCTACCTTTTGGCCGCCTGCCGGGAACGACCACGGCTACTCATGCTTGGGGGCCAAAGCGGCCGCCTCTCCTGTTACCTCCCTCAGGCCATAGACTCCTTTATCCATCTTGAGGCTGAAAGTTTCCCTGGAAACCAAGGTGCGGCATGGGCAGCCGCCGCGCCATCTGCAGGTGCCGCTCTTCGCCGGTTTGAAGAGCGTGGGGCCATGCCAAAGGATGAGCCATGGGCGGGAATGAAGGGACAGAGGGGATGGAACAGACTGTTCCCAATCGACGATGGTGGGATGATATTTGGGAAGGAGATGCCGCGCCAGCGCGGCCTCCGAATAACGATAGCATATTTCCTGACCTGCCCATGGTCATCAGATAAAACCCTCATGATCATTGCACCGTGTTTTACCTCAGTGGCAAGGAAAATCAGCCTCCGATTTATCCCAGAACATTTCTGGTTGAGCTTCTGGTTGCGGGCCCCCGCCTTTTGATGAATGACGGTTGCCCAAGGAAAAGTTTCCCTGTAAAAACCTCCTTTCTGAACCGGTGATGGTGTTTGTCACCAGATTGGGGGCCTGTAAAAGCATAAACCTCCTTTTATTTTAAATAATTATATATATTTATTATATATTACCTTAATACATTATATAGTAAATTATCTTGCTTGTAAATAATGATATATATCCCAATAACTTTTCTCAGGTTAGTAGGCATACTGATAAGGCCAATCCAGGGGTTCGGTCACCAGTGGTGCTCCGGCCACGGTCTGTTCCAGCTGCGGCGTGATCATCTTGCCGAATTTTTTCCACTGATACCACTGGGTGGGCAGAGCCCAACACATCTCTTCCAGGATCTCCAGGCATTTTTCGCCGACGCGCTCAGTTGGGGCGACCGCTGCCGTCACCGGCTTGAGGTGCAGGGCATAGCCGCGGTTCTGGCGGCTCACCAGGGCGGAGACAACCGGCGCGCCGGACCGTTTCCGGAGAATGTCCAGAGCCCGATCATAGTCCAGTCTGGCCCCCAGAAAAGAGATGCGGTGATCGTCTTTGGCCTTCCATTCGTCAAACTCGTCCGCTTCGGTGATGATAATCCGGCCCTGTTTCAAGGCCTTGAGGGCGGCCAGGAGGCAATTGCCTTTTTCCGAATCAATCACTTCCAGGTCCACTTGTTTGGCCCGTGCCACCAGGGAATCCCGTAGGCGGCTGGTCTGGAACCGGCAAATAATGGCCACTTTATAGCCTTTAAAGGCCAGGGCGGCCGGCAAAAACTCCACGGCGCCGAAATGCCCGGTGGCCAGGATCGCCCCTTTGCCTGCCGCCAAGGCTTCCTGCAGGGCCTCCTCCCCCTCAAAACGCATCTTTTTGGCAAAAAATTTCCGCAAATGCTTGAAAGGGGTATAGGCTAAATAAAGTTTTTCGTGATAGTGGTCGAATATACCATGGAAGGTCTGCCGTTTGGCCCGGCGCAGGGCCCGGGGCGCGAGTTTCCTGCCCAAGACAAAATCAATGGTTTTTTCAATAAGTTTTTTCTCTTTGCGGTTGAAGCAATAGTACAGCCGGCCCAAAACCATGAGATAGAGGCGCGACAGCCAAAAGGGCAGAAAGCGGATGAGCCAGCTGTTCAGTCTCATCTGGAGAAACTTGCTCAGATTCAGGTTTCGACGCAGGAAAGCAATATGTGATGATATCATGGCCGCCTCCCAAATAACATGCTAATATTATTAATAAATTATAAATAACTTGGACTTGTCGTCTCTTGAAAACACTCCAACCCTCTTTGCCCGGGGTGGGGTCCTTACAGCAACTCCCCCCGAAACAGACGTGGATAGTCACATCCAGGCATAACCTGACTCTGCTGGGATGTGTCTAATATACCGCGTTTGTCTTTTTTTGGGAATTATTTTTTACAATTTTTATCGGTAAAAATGAAAAAAAAATTAATTTTTGGGAGTTGACCAAAATAGTATGAAAAATTAGTTATTTTAATAATATAGGAATTCTTATCAAAAAGATTTCAGGTTTGCATATTTTTCTAGTTAGGGGCAGTCAAGCTTCCCCCCGAGAGCATCTGGCAAACATCCCACAGGAAGCGATTATTTTAAAAAATCCTAAAATAATATTTGGCAGATGATTAAAAATATGATATAAGGGCTGAATAATTTGCCAGCCTGCAGTGATTCCGAAAAACAGAGGAGTCGAGTCGTGGCCAGATATGTCGGTATCGTTGTCCTCGCCTTGGGTCTTGTGGTGTTTCCGGCCAGTTCCGGATGGGCGGCAGGTTTCGCCATCCTGCAGCAGGGAACCGCAGCCATGGCCCAAGGGAATGCCTTTGTGGCCCAAGCTGATGATCCATCCGCCATCTTCTACAATCCCGCCGGTTTGACGCAACTCCGGCGCCCGCAGATCTATGCCCACACCGTCTTCAGTTCCACCAACCGAACCTACCTCTCACCGCTGGGCAGCTACACCACAGGGAAGCACAAAATCTTTGCCATACCGGCCACGTATGGCGTTCTGCCGGTCACCGACCGCTTGGTGTTCGGGGTCGGCATTTTTTCACCGTTCGGCTTGGGCACAACTTGGCCGCCCAGTTGGGCCGGGCGTTATCTCACCACCCTGTCCCATCTGCAAACCTTTAACGTCAATCCGGTGGCGGCGTTCAAGGTCGTGGACAACCTCTCCATCGCCGTCGGCTTTAACGTCCTGTGGTCCAAGGTGAATATCCAGCGCCGGACTCTTCTGGGGCCCTTTGCCGAGTTAAAGAGCGACTTTGAGGGGGACGGCATAGGGTTGGGGTATAATTTCGGCCTCCTCTACGAGCCTGTCCAGGGGGTGAAGCTGGGACTGGCCTATCGCAGCGAAGTGCGGGTAAACCACAGCGGTGATCTGAAGTTGGCCTGGCTGGCGCCGGTCAGGGGTGACGCCGTGGTGGTGTATCCCCCTTCCCTCACCTGGGGGATTGCGGTGAGCTCCTGGCAGCCGCTCGTCATGGAGTTTGACGTCACCTGGACGGGCTGGTCCACGTATGACTATCTCCGCCTGGATCTGAGCCAACCCCTGCCGGGTCCCACGACCACCATCTTACAGGAAAAACGTTGGCAGGATGCCTGGGCCTTCCGCTTGGGCGGCAACTATCAGATCCGTCCGGGCATGAAGGTCCGGGCCGGGTATATTTACGACCTGACGCCGGTGCCCAGCAGTACGTTTGATCCCACCGTCCCAGACGCCAACCGCCATATCTTTACCTTCGGCGGCGATCTGGAGATTGACCGCTTCACGCTGGGTTTTGCCTACAACTACATCCTCTCGGAAAACCGGTCCAAGGCCAATGTGCTGACCATTAACGGCGTGCCGCTGCCGCCGGGACTGCAGGCCAACGGCAAGTACAAGAGCGATAATCATTCCCTGGGCTTCTCCATGGCCTATAAGTTTTAAGCGTCTCCACGTCCGCCGACCACAGTAAGGCTAACCGGCCCGCTCCTCTTGCCGGGCTGCGGCCTGCCGCCGCTCCCGCGGCAGTTTGGGCCGGGTGTAACTATAGAACCCCTGTCCCGCTTTCAGACCCAGATGCCCCTGGTCAAGCTTGGGCTGCAGCCACGCCAAGGCCCGGGGGTACAGGGGGTTGTCCGACTCCACCGCCAGGCCGACCCGCAGAATATTGGCTACGGTATCCAGACCGACGCTGTCCATGAGGCCGAAGGGGCCCTGGGCGGTTTGCATGACGGTCATCCAGGCCCGGTCGATATCCTCAATGTCGGCCACCTCGGTTACGGCCAGTTCCAGGGCTGCAGCCAGGAACCGGACCAGCATGGCGTTGAAGACATAGCCCCGGTGTTCTTTCCGCAAGACAATGGGTTGGAGCTGCAAGGATCGGGAGAACGCCGCCACGGCCGCCACGCAGGCGGGGTCCGTCCCCGCATGGGGCATGACATCCACCACATTTTTAATGAAACAGAGCTGATGGAAGTGCCAGCCCAAAAACCGCTCCGGGCGGCCGCTGGCTGCTGCCATTTCCGAAGGAAAAATCACCGAAGAATTGGTCGTCAAGATGGCCTGCGGGGGCAGCAAGGGACCAAACTGCCGCCATACCTGCTTTTTCACCGCCAAATCTTCGCTCACCGATTCGCTCACCAGATCAGCACCGGCGGCGGCTGCTTCCGCATCGAGGCAGAGTGTAATCCGCTCGTGGGCTGCTGCGGCCCACTCCGGGGTTATATGGCCGCCCTGGACCAGATATTGGGCATAGCGCTTGAGATGGCGGCGGGCTCTGGCCAAAGAGATTTCAGACCGGCAGTAGAGGGCCACGTCCACATCAAACAAGGCGCATTGGAAGGCAATCTGCCGTCCCATCAACCCGGCCCCGAGCACTAAAACCTTTTTTATCCTGTTTGCTGCCATTATCGCCTCCTTAGTTCTCCCTTAATTGCCCCGATATGCCTTGAAGACCAGGGCGGCATTGGTGCCGCCGAAACCGAAGGAATTGGACAGTGCGGCCCGGATGGCGCCTGACACCGGTTGGTTGGAGGTCACGGCCAGGTGGGTGCATTCCGGGTCGATCTGGTCCAGGTTAAGAGTCGGCGGGATGATGCCGTGAGACACGGACAGGACCGTATAGATAGCTTCCATGGCACCCGCCGCCCCCAAAAGGTGGCCGGTCTGGGATTTGGTCGCACTCACCAGAGGCCGGTGGGGGAAAAGCTGGCCGATGGCTCGGGCCTCGTTGCGGTCACCCACCGGGGTGGACGTGGCGTGCGGATTGATGTAATCTATTTCCTGGGGCTCGAGGCCGGCGTCGGCCAAGGCCCGGCGCATACAGCGGATGGCGCCCTGGAGATCTGGATCGGTGATGTGGTGGCCGTCCCCACACATGCCGAATCCGGCCAATTCCGCCAGGATGGGGGCTCCCCGGTTCAGGGCGTGGGTCAATTCTTCCAGGACCAGGATGCCGGCACCCTCGGCGATGACAAAGCCGGCATGTCCCTGATCAAAGGGCCGACTGGCGGCGGCGGGATTGTCGTTAAAGCCGGTGGCCAACGCCCCCATGCGATAGAAGCCGGCAATGGTCAGCGGCGTAATGGCGGCTTCAGCGCCGCCGGCCAGCATGACGTCGGCTTCGCCCAACTGGATGGATCGGAACGCCGCCCCGATGGCCTGGCCGCCGGCCGCGCAGGCGCTGGACAACGCCGTATTCGGCCCCTGGGCGCCGATGCTAATGGCCACATTGCCGGCAGCCAGGTTGGGCAGCAGCCGCGGCACCATAAAAGGGGAAACCTTTTTCACGCCACCTTCGTGCAACTTCCGGTAGGCCTCCTCCCAACTGGCCACCCCCCCCATGCCCGTGGCGATGATCGTCCCCAGGCGCTCCGGATCGAGGTCAGCCGGTTTTAACTTCGCCTGCTGCAGGGCTTCATAGCTGGCACAGAGGGCATATTGGGTGAAATCATCGGTGTATTTGGCCAGCTTCAGGTCCTCCTTGGTCAGATCCGGTTTGCTGGCAGCCAAAACCTCTTTGAAGTCAAAATCCTTCACTTCACCGGCAATGAGAGGGAAATCTGCCGGCGTCTTGTACTGCTCCTGGAAGGCCGGCGTGGCCGCGGCGAATTTCTTGATCCGGTCCAGACCCGAACGGCCGGCCAGCAGATTCTGCCAGGAAGCGGCCACATTATTGCCCAACGGCGATACCAATCCCATCCCCGTGATCACGACCCGTTTCAGATTGATGATCTTGCCGCTCAACATAATTCCTTCCTCCTGAAAAAGAGAGCTGTCAGCAGACAGACCTTAGGCCGGGGCCAACCCGGCCAACTGCGGTGGGGCCAACGTCCCCGGCGCCGGGAGTGCCGGCCATTCCCGGGCCGGCAAGGTGGCGACCAGTTTGCCGAATTCTTTCCACTGGTACCATTGCTGCGGCGCTGACCAGATGGCCTCCTCCAAGCGGGCCAGACACTGGTGAGCAATTTTCTGTCCCGGCCTGGCAGCCGCCGGCGTCTGAATGTCCACCAGATAGCGGCGCCGGGGGCGACGCTGGACCAGGGCCGTTACCAAAGGCGCCTGAGAGCGTTTGTGCAAGACATCCAGGGTGCGGTCACTGGGAAGGTTGAATCCCAGGAAAGGAACCTGTTCATCGGGCTGGCGGCGCCACATCTCAAACTCGTCCATCTCGGTGATGAGAATCCGTCCCTCCCGCAAAGCCCGCAGGGCTGCCGGCAGGACCTTGCCGTTTTCAGGGATAATGAGCGTCAGATTGACCAAAGCGGCCCGTTCGGCCATGGACGCAGCCAAGGCGGGCGTCTGGGGGCGGACGATGACGGCCACCGGATAACCCTGGAGACCCAGGGCCGCGGGCAGAAATTCCACCGCGCCGAAATGACCGGTGACCATGATCACCCCCCGCCCGTGGGCCAGAGCTGCGTTGAGGGCGCTGCGGCCCTGCCACTCCAGGGAATCGGTCAAGAGCTGGCGCACCGCGCTCTCCGGGCCATAGGCCAGAAACAACTTTTCCTGGTAGTGGCGATAGATCCCCTGGAAGATCAGGCGGTGAAGGGAACGCCGGCGGCGCCGCGGCTGCTGGGCAAACACCCGGTCGACGGTGCGGCAGATCAGGTCCCGCTCCCCGGGATGCCGCCAATAATAGAGGCGCCCCAAGAGACTGACAAAGCTTTGGGAAAGGGGGAAGGGTAAGCGGGGGGCCAGATGCCGACTTAAAGGCATCTGACAAAACTTACTGAGGTTGCGTGCTGTCGTGATCGGTTTAGCCATGGCCATCCTCCTGTGCCGGTTGTGCCGGTTGATTTGATAGCCAGGATTCTATTGTTATCTCAGTTAGTTAAACAGAACAGATGGGACGGATGTCACAAACCTGTGGCAACCTTTGATCCAAGGCCGGTTGATCAACCTCGGCGCGGACAGGGGTCTGGGGGGGGAATTTTCGGTGTGAGCGCAAAAACGTTAAATTATTCAAACTTTAATGTTGAAATTAATTGACAAAATGAAAATTAGGGGTACTCTAGAAACACAAAATGTTAATATTATTGAACACAAATCAAAATTAATGTTTCATTTTCTGAAATAAACCGTTGCGGTCTGAGCATTCCTCCCCGGTCTTCCGGGAGCGATTTTTCGGCCAAGGCGCCGGTTGCGGTCTGCTCGGACAGGTCCCCAAGGCCAGGACGGCCTCTCTGCAGGCACAGTTTTTCTCACCAGGATGGTGATGAACATGGAAAAACACCATGGCTGTGTAAATACCAAAGTGATCATTGATTATTTCCAGGAGTATTTTCCGGACCGGGTCCCGGCTCTGCTCCAGGACCTGCATCCGGACATCGACGGCCTGGACAATCCCCGGGAATTTCTCTCAGACAGCAACAATTGGGTTTCCAGTGACGTGGTCATTGCCCTCTTTAAGAATGCCCGGCGGCTGTCGCAAGATGACCAGATTGCCAGAAAGATCGGCAGCTACGCCGCCACCCACCAGAAGTTCGGCTATATTCAGCGCATCCTGGCCCATTTCTTCGGTACTCCCCGCCATGCCCTGCGCCGGATTCAGACCATCAGCGATAAATTTAACCGCAACAAGACCGTAGAGGTCTTTTTCACCGGGAAATGCCAGGCCACCATCCGCTTCCGGTATTTTCGCCATATCCCGGCTGATGCAGATTTCTGTTTGTATAATCAGGGGATCTTAGAGGCCATGCCGACGATCTGGCAGCTGCCACCCGGACACGTGGAGGAAAGCCGCTGTTATTTTCGCGGGGACGACTACTGCGAATACCAGTGCCGCTGGCAGGAGCGGGCCGGTCTGAGGAAATGGCTGCGCCAGCTCTTTTTACCCTGGCGGCTCCTCCGGGATACCATCCAGGAACTGGAACGGGACAAAGACCTGCTCAAAAAGAAATATGATGAAGTCCACCATCTGAATCTGCAGTTAAAAGAAAAAATCGATCAGCTCATGACGCTGCCCGAGACCTGCATGGCGGCTCTGAGTGCGGTGGATGTCCGGGGACTGTTGCATGTTACCCTGAGTTTCTTGGTGCGGTTTGTCAAATTGGATCGGGCCGGGGTTTTTTTGCTCAATGAACAGACCAATCATCTGGAAATCCATTGCGGCGTCGGCATTGATCCCCAGCTCTATGACCGGGTCAAAGATTACAAGATTCCGGTCACGAAAATTGACAACGTCGTGGCTCGGGTGGCCATCAACGGCATCCCGCTGGTGATCAATGATGTGGCCCACAGCCGCATCAACCGGGAAAACCCGCTCATCCGGTTGTTTCAGCCCAAGGCCTTTATCCTGGCCCCCATTGCCGTCCGGGGCAAGGTGATCGGCGTTATCCTGGCCGACCGGGTCCGCCAGGATCCGAAGATCACCGAGATGGACAAAGAAATGGTCATGAATTTCGCCCACCAGATTGCCATGGCCCTGGACAGCGCCCTCCTGCATCGCAAACTGGAGATCTCGGAGCGGCGTTATCAGGAATTGGTGGAGAATGCCTATGAGGGCATTTGGATTATTGATGAGCAGGGGATTATCAAGTTTGCCAATCACCGGCTCCGGGAGATCTTTGGCGAACCCCATCCGGAGGGCAAGGAGATCTTCGGCTTTTTCGAGCGGGAAAACCGCAAGATCCTGGGCAATCTGTTGGCCCAGAATAAAAAAGGCCAGGTGGCCCAACACGAATTGGAGCTCCTGACCCCGGATCGGGATCCCGTGGCCGTGATCATGAGTTCGGTGCCCATCATTGAAGACGGCCGCTACGTGGGCGCTTTTGCCATGTTTAATGATATTACGGCCATGAAAAAAATGGAGCGCCAGCTCATCCAGCAACAACAATTGGAAGCGATGGGAACCCTGGCCGAGGGTTGGGCGCGCAATTTTAATGATATCCTGGTCAACATCATGATCCTCACCGGTTTATTGTTGGCCGACACCAGGGAGGGGGCGCCGGCCCAGGCGGATCTGAAACAGATCGAGCAGGAAGTGAGCCGGGGGGCCGATCTCATCGATCAATTGCTCTCTTTCGGGCGGCGCCGGTTCAGTCCCAAGCCTTTGGATCTCAACCTGCTCGTCGATAAGGTGGTTAAACTTTTCCGTTTTTCCCATAAGAACCTGCGCATCCAGCGCCAGTTGGCGCCGGATCTGCCACCGGCGGAAGTGGATCCCAGCCATTTTGAGCAGGTCCTGGTGAACCTGTTGCTCATGGTCCGGCCCCAGGGAGGCAAGGCCCGGGAAGTGATCATTACCACCGAGCAGACGGTGCTGACGGAGGAGTTCTGTCAACCCTACGGCCGCCTCCCCGGCCCCTATCTGTATATCTCTTTACAGGTCCCGGCCCTGGTCTTGGATGAGGGGCTGAAAGGCAAGATCTTCGAGCCCTTTGTCATGGCCGATGATCTCGGCCTGGAGGTTCGCCCCAGCCTGGCCTCGGTCTATTCCATCATCAAGAATCATCAGGGGATCATTGAGCTGGATTCTGAGGCCTCCTTCGGCACCACGTTCCATCTTTACTTACCCGTTTCCAAACGGGCCATTGCGCCGCAAGAAACCCAACCCTGGCGCTTTGTCCGGGGTTCCGGGACCATCCTCCTGGTGGATGATGAGGATCAGGTGCGCGCCAT
>CALGOE010000223.1 GCA_937958145.1 uncultured Desulfobacca sp. | reverse complement strand
GGGTGGCGGCCCGGGAAAAACTGACTTGCGGCATGACGACTTTTGACGTTGATTACGCCCTGCTGCGGCGGATCAGCAAGGGCGATGAGGCGGCCTTTGTGGAGCTGCTGCGGCGCCACCAGGACCGGCTTTACCGCCTGGCCCTCCGTCTCCTGAGGCAGGCCCAGGAAGCCGAGGACGCCGTGCAAGAGGTCTTCCTCAAGGCCTATCAGCATGCCGGCCGGTTCCAGCCCACCGGCACGGTGGCGGCCTGGCTCAACCGCATCACCGCCAACCACTGTTTGAACCTCCTGCGCTCCCGGAAAATACGCCGGGAGGTGGCCTGGGATGACCTGGACGGCCCCAGCGGCACCGGCCTGGAGACGTCCCTTCCCGATCCGGCCGCGGCTGATCCCCTGGCCGAGCTCACCGGCCAGGAATGCGCCCGTTTGATTCAGGAGGCCATGGCGGCCCTGCCGGAAAACCAGCGTCAGGCCTTGATCCTGAAAAGGTTCGGTGATTTTTCTTACCAGGAGATCGCCACCCTCATGGACCTGAGCCCCCAGGCGGTGGACGGCCTCATCAAACGGGCCCGCCAAACCCTGCGCCAGAAATTGGCCCCTTATTTCCAAGCCTGATCGCGGCTAGGGATATCTTTGTTGTGCGCTGGCCGGTTTACCTCCTTGACAGACTTATTTCCCTTGATAAAGTGAATCTATTCTCATTCTCCCCAGACTGCGCCACGGCCTTATCAAGAGACCGAGACAAGCCAGGGATTCAGCACGAGGTGTGCCATGCTCTTTCCGGTCAGCGGTGTCGAAGTCAATCCAGCGGTCCCTTTCTTCGTGGCTTTGGTGGTGTCCTTTTTCACCTCCATGGGCGGCGTTTCCGGCGCCTTTTTGCTGTTGCCCTTTCAGGTGAGCGTCCTGGGCTTCACCAGCCCGGCGGTCAGCCCGACGAATCTGGTTTTTAATATCGTGGCCATCCCCAGCGGGGTTTATCGGTACATCCGGGAAGGCCGCATGGCCTGGCCCCTCACCTGGGTGGTCATTGTCGGCACCCTGCCCGGGGTCTTCATCGGGGCCTTCCTGCGGATTAAATATCTGCCGGACCCCAAGGCCTTTAAACTTTTTGCCGGCTTTGTGCTGCTGTATATCGGCCTGCGCCTCCTCTACGATCTCTGGCGGCCGCGGCCGGGGATGAAGGCCCTGGAGGCCAAGTTCAACGAGCGGGTGGCCGCCCTGAAGCAGGCCAGTCAGAGCCGCATGGCGGCCGGCCTACCCCCGGAGGCGGTGGTCCGCACCCTGAAATTCACCCCCAGCCGCATTGCCTATGAATTCTATGGCGAGACCTTTGAATTTTCCACCTGGGGGATTTTTGCCCTGAGTTTCATCGTGGGGATCGTTGGCGGCACCTACGGCATCGGCGGCGGGGCCATTGTGGCGCCTTTCTTCGTGGCGGTCTTCGGCCTGCCGGTCTATACCGTCGCCGGTGCGGCCTTGATGGGGACGTTCATTACCTCCGTGGCGGGCGTTCTGTTCTACATGCTCATCGCCCCCTGGTACCCTCAGCAGGCCATTGCCCCGGATTGGCTGCTGGGCCTCCTCTTCGGGCTGGGCGGCATGACCGGCATGTATCTGGGGGCCCGCACCCAGAAATACGTCCCGGCCAAGGTCATCAAGATCATCCTGGCGGCTATTTTGCTCTATCTGGCCGGCAACTATATTATCGGCTTTTTCCGGTAACCGTCGGTTGCAGGGAGCGCCGGCGATGGCAATGCCTGACAAGGAAGATTTTTGCATGCCCAGAAAGGTTTTTAGCCCAAACAGAGTCCTGCTGGGGCTCATTTTGGCACTCCTGACCCTGACCGCGGCAGAGGCCTGGGCCGAAGCTGCGGCGCGGCAGCAGGGCGTCATTGGCCGCAATCGCCTGTATCAGACTTTTTTCTCCATCTTGGACAGCGGCCGGCCCGGCCCCCGGGTTTTGGTGCAGGCCGGCATCCATGGGGATGAAAGAGCCGGGGTCTACGCCTTGGAACAGCTCCTGCCCCGGCTGCGGGTGCATTCGGGACTGTTGATCATTATCCCGCGTCTAAATCCCCCGGCCCTGGCCATCAACCGGCGGTATTACCACCTTGACCTGAATCGGGTGTTCCCCGGCCTGCCGGTCCCTGACCCCTATGAATATGCCCTGGCCCGGGAAATCTATACTCTGGTCAAGGACAATCAGATTGAATATACCCTGACCCTGCATGAGGCCCGGACCCTCCACAGTCCCAGGAGAGATAAGACCTTCGGACAGACCATTGTCTACGGGGTGGAGCCGCCCCCACGCCTGTTGTGGCGGTGGCTGCAGGCCCTGAACCAACACCTGCCCCTGGAAGAAAAATTCCTCCATTACTATTGTCCCCAGGAGTATGGGGCTACGGATGTCATGGTACGGGAGTTGAAACTCAAGGGCGGTTTTGCGGTGGAGACCTGGCGGGCCCTGGATCTGGAACGACGGATCGAGCTGCAGAAACTGGCGGTTCTGACCTTCTTGAAGCAGGTAGGCCTGGAGTTTTCCCAACAATAAGGGCGTCAGCATGGGGACAGACAAGGCGCCGGCACGGCGTCGCTGCATCCTGGTCATCCTGGATGGCCTGGGAGACCATGGCCATCGGGTTTTAGATGGCCGCACGCCCCTGCAGGCGGCCCATACCCCCAACCTGGACCGCCTGGCGGCCCTGGGGATGAACGGCCTTTACCATGCCTATCAACAGGGGGTGGCGCTGCCCAGCGAAATCGCCCACTTTCTCATGTTCGGTTATGACCTGGCGGATTTTCCCGGCCGGGGTTATCTGGAGGCCCTGGGCGAGGGCCTCCCGGTAGCCGACGATGAGGTGGTGCTTTTGGCCCGGCTCTTTTGCGTCCAGGAGCACTCCGGCCAGCTCATCCTGCAGGTGGAAGACCCCAAGGTTGAAGCCGACACCTGTTTAACCCTGCAGCGGGCGATCGGCTCATTTCAGGGGCATGGTGTGGAGGTGGAGTTTGTCCCCACCAAAGGCATCCAAGGGCTGCTGCGGCTGCGGGGTCTAGTGTCGCCCCATATTACTGACAGCAACCCCATCCAGGAAGGCCGGGCCTTGATGCGGGTCCTGCCCTGGGCCGGCCGGGAGACCGATCCGGCAGTGTTAAGTACCTGCCGGGCCTTAAATGATTACCTCCTCTGGTCCCACCAGGTCCTCACCCGGCATCCCTTGAACCGCCAACGCCAGACCCGGGGTCTGCCGCCGTTGAATGCCGTGGGGCTGCAGCGGCCGGGGCAATACAAAGCCATCCCGAGTTTTGCCGAGACATGGGGGCTGCAGCCTCTGGCCCTGGCCACCGGCCCCCTGTATCGGGGCTTCAGTCGATATGTGGGCATGACGCTCTGGCCGGTCCAGGACAGCCCCCATCCCGAAGCGGATCTGCGGCAGCGCCTGCAGGTAGCCAAAGCCCAGAGGGATTTTGATTTTGTCTACATTCATACCAAGGCGCCGGATGTGGCGGCCCATACCAAGGACCCCGGGCATAAGCAGCGGGTTATCGAACGGCTGGACCGGGCTTTTGCCTTTGCCCTGAACGTCATTGCTCCGGATCCCAACCTGCTCCTGGTCATCACCGCGGACCACGCCACCAACAGTGCCGGGGCCATGATCCATGGTGGGGAGACCGTGCCTCTGCTCATGCTGGGGGCCTTCACCCGCCGGGACGGCGTCAGTCGGTTTGACGAAGTGAGCTGTGCCGGCGGCGCCCTGGGTCTGGTGCGGGGCGCCGAGCTCATGTATCTGATCCTGAATTTTCTGGACCGGGGCAAACTCTTCGGGCTGCGGGATGCGCCGGTGGACCAGCCGTACACTCCGGGCCCGGCGACGCCCCTTGTGATCAAAAGCTGACAAGCTGTTGCCAAACCCCCTCACCTCGATCCTCCCCCCGGAGGGAGAGAAGAAAAGAACGGAGCAGATAGATATGGCGATGATACCTGATCTGGAAAGTCACTTCCGGGGGCTGGTGCCCTCCCGCCGGGAGCTGTTGCAGCGCCTGGAGGCCGAAGCAACCCGGGAAGGCATCCCCATAGTCGGGCCGGTGGTGGGCGAGCTGCTGTTTATTCTGGCCTTTGCCATGGGAGCTCGGGACATCCTGGAACTGGGCACGGCTACGGGCTATTCGGCCATATATCTGACCGAGGCCGCGGCAGCCGCGGGCGGCCGGGTGATCAGCCTGGAGCGCGATGCCGACATGGCCCGCCGCGCCCGGGAGAATCTGGTGAGCGCCGGTTTGGCGGCCAACGCCGAAGTGCAATTGGGCGATGCGCAAGCCCTTCTGGCCGATATGACCGGCCCCTTTGATCTGGCCTTTCTGGACATCGACAAGGAAGGGTACCTGCCGGCGTTGCCGGCGCTCCATCGCCTGCTGCGGCCGGGCGGCTTGCTGGTGGTGGACAACACCGGTTTTCAGGGAGCCGCGGCTTTTAATGCCGCCCTGCATCAGGACCGGCGCTGGCGGGCGGTCAATCTCCTGGCCTTTCTGCCCCAGCACTCCCCGGAACAGGACGGCTTGGCCCTGGCCGTGAAGGTGGCGGATTGCTGAGCTTCCCATCTCTGGAACAAAATGATTCAAGTTTTGGTCGTGCAGGCTGCCAACGCCGTGCCGGCGCCGGGGACCTTTGTCCTGAACCAGGCCTCGTACCTGGCCACCGGCAGCGAGTCTTTTATCGGCCAGCCTCTAACCATTAAGCTGGTCAACTACCGGGATCTGTTTGACGAGAATCGCAAC
>CALGOE010000222.1 GCA_937958145.1 uncultured Desulfobacca sp. | reverse complement strand
CTTTGGGGGAGTCTTGCCGGGCTGGCAGAGAAGTCGTTTTTTCCATAGCGTATTACTTTACCCAGCCGCTTCTTTTTGTCAAGGTGCAGGCGCCTCAATGGGATCGTTCGCCCAGGGATAGAGCTTTGGCCAGAAAACGTGGTCGACTTAAACAAACGGCAGGTTCTGGCCTGCCGTCAAGTAAAAACGTTGCGGTTTTCCTGAGAAATCACGCACCGGTCCGCCAACGCCGGAACGGGGTTTATCCCTCGGTGCCAGAGAAGAAAAACTCTCCAAAGACCCGCATAATCATTCTCGGCCGTTTCTCGGAAGTGGTGAACAGTTCGATATTGCCGGAAAAATTCCCTGCTTCCCGCTTTTTGTTGCTGACCTCCACCACATAAATTTTTCCCGGCACCTCCGGCGTGACCTTGATGTTGATCTCCTGCGGGATATTGGTGCGCACTTCTTTGATTTCCCACGGCTCTTTCAAGTGCGAGACAAAGCGCACCTGTTTGCGCACTTCCTCACCCGGCTTGCCCTGCAAACGGACAATATGATTTGGCAAAATCTCCACGAAAGGTTTGCCGTAGCCCTGCATGGTCAGGACAATGGCCGGATTTTTTGGGTCATTGAGAAACAGCGTGGTTTTCTTGGCAAATTGCCGGAGCACCGAGTAGGGTTCAATGGTGAGCTGTATCCGGCCCACCCCCCCCGGCGGGATACGCCGATCGGCTTCGGTGGTGGTGCAGGCGCAATCCGAATCGATGTGTTTAATGATCAACGGCGCATCGCCGACATTTTTGACCTCGAAAATATGGGTCAAGGCCTGATCCTCGAAGACTTCGCCAAAATCATGGACGGTCTTGCTGACTTCGGCCCGTGGGGCGGCGCTGGCCACGGCGGCTGATAGAACCAGGAAGGAAACCACAGCCAAAGGCAGCAGCCGATGGGTCCTGCAAAGTAGGTGCATAATTCTCTCCTGGGTTGGCTCTCCTGATAGGGGGCGGTTAAAAGAATTTGGCGATTTCTTCCGGTTTCAACACTTTCCCCACCGCCTTGACCTGGCCGTCAATAACCAAAGCCGGGGTCATCATGACGCCATACGAAGAAATCGTCTTGATATCGGTGACCTTTTCCACTTCAGCCTGAAGACCGGCCTTCTCTAAAGCCTCCTTGACATTTTTGGTGAGTTGCTCGCATTTGGGGCAGCCAATGCCTAATATTTTAATTTCCATAAGACCTGCTCCTTTCGTTATCTATAAGCTCCATATACTGAGATAAAATCGAATTTATTCGCCTCTGGCCCGGTTCATCACTGACATTTCAACCAATTGTCGGCAAAAACGGCCGGGCTGCCAGGAGGCCGCCCTGGACGATCAGTGCCGCCGGGATGGCTTCGTAAACTTTGCCATTGACGGTCAAGGTCCGGCAGTCGGCATCACCGCACGGCCCACAACACGGGCTCTGGCCGGTCTGGGCCTGGAGCCAGTCTTCCAACGGCCGGTCATTGATCAGCACCAGATTGGATTGCTGGGGATCCTGGGCAAAGGCGGCGGGGTCCAGCGCCGTTTTTTCCAGCACCACGGTTATGCCCCAGGGTGCTAAGGACTCCTGGAGACGACGCCGGGCTTCCTCCAGGGCCGCTTCCGTGGCCCCGCAGCGCTGACAGGTCTCGCCCTCGTCCACGAGTCGTTGCCACTGAATACGGAGTGCCTTCCTCGTGCCGTTCATACTTCTCCTGCTAAACTTCGTAATCCAAAGGCCGCCAGCCGAATTCGGCCAGGTAGGCCAAGAGTTTTTCCCGTTTGGCCTGATATTTTTCCTCCCACAGGGGTGGACAGGCCTGGGGGGTGGTCTCGCCTTCCCGTAAAGCCGTGGCAAAGGCCATACAGGTGGCATATCCGCAGGCCTTGCAGTTGGTCATGGGCAGATTTCTCAGAATTTCAATGACTTTGAGGCCAGCCTGGCTGGTATACCGGGGGGTGATCTGCTCCCGCCGTTCGTAGGTGTCATTAATCTGATCGGTGATCCACTTGACCAGGGCGTGGGTCTCTTCCATGTCCTTCATGCCGCGAAAGGCGATCTGGTGGGCATGCAGGGTGATCCATTTGCCGTCGCTGAGCTTCAACATCAGGGTTTGGTGCTGCTGGTCATACTCCCAGCCCCCCAGCTCCGCATTCAGATAGGGAAAGACCGGGGAAATATCGGCGCTGAAGGTGGCAATGGCATGGAGACGGTCGCGAATGGTATCCATCTTGGGCCGGAAGATCTCCAGGTTATCGATCTGTGGTAACAGGGCCATGGCTCACCCCCTGATCAGGGCCAAAAACGTCTGCAGACGCCGCCGTAGGTGTTGGCCAAAGGTCATCAACCAGGCAAAAACCAAACCGATGAGTCCGGCCGCCCCCGGTCCAACCGGACAGCCCGGCTTGCCGCAGAATGGACAGACCGAGGAGCTGGCGTAAATACCGGCAAAGACAAGCCACCATTTGCCGTAATTTTTCAGACTGCCCAGCCAACTTGGGCGCTGCCCCCCTGCGGCCGGGGCTGGCGCCTCGTCAGGGGCGCCAGCCTTTAGCGACCGATAGTGCAATTCTCCCTGGAGAGCGGGCGGCCGTCTGAGATTCGGCGCGTTCTGCGGCGGTGAAGGTGAGCAATGATTCGGCATACGTTTTCCCTCACATCTTGTCGCTACCAGTTCCCGGCTCTTAATCA
This sequence comes from uncultured Desulfobacca sp., assembly GCA_937958145.1. GTDB lineage: Bacteria > Desulfobacterota > Desulfobaccia > Desulfobaccales > Desulfobaccaceae > Desulfobacca. Next base: position 17,229 of record CALGOE010000222.1, on the reverse strand, counting down.
AATGAGCGTCTGAATACCTTGATATAACATATACACTCCGGCCAGGAAAAGCAGGCTGCCAGCCGTTTTCTGCAGAGACAGGCCGAGCCCCGTTCCCCGGTTGGCCAGGAAGTTCTCCAGGTAGCTGGTGAAGGTGCCGGCCAGAATGATCAGCGCCCCTTGCCCCAAGGCATAGAAAAAGAGCAAGCTGCTGCCATAGGCGACCTTCTGCTGCACCGCCGCCAAGGTCAGGATGACGATGAGGACCGGGCTGGCGCAGGGGGACAGGACCGTACCGAACAGCATGCCCAGAATCAGGGCACCGAGCAGCCCGGTGCGTTGCGGCAGCAGCCGCTGCGAGGTTTCCAGTTTCAGATTGATGAGGCCCGAGAGATGCAGGCCCATGGTGATCAGCACTGCCGCCAGGATAAAATACCAGACCGGGCCCTGAAAACCGAACATGGTGCCCATCAGGGCGGCCAGTGCGCCCAGAATGGTCATGACGATGGCCAGCCCGACGACGAAGGTCAGGGAGTAAAGGAAAGCCTGCCTTCTGTTGCTGCCGGCATAGCCGCCCACAAAACCGATGACCAACGGGATGCTGGCCAGGATGCAGGGACTGGCGGTGGCCAGGATGCCTCCGGCAAAGGAGGCGCCGAAGGCCAGGGCCGGTTGATTTTTGACAATCTCACCCAGTGCTGCCGCGATGTCCATGTATTCTCCTTACTGAATAAATTTCAACTGCCGCAGTTTTGCCACCAGGGCCTCTTCGGGCATGAAGCCCATGTGGCGATCCACTTCTTTGCCGTTGGCATCCAGAAAGACCTGGGTCGGTACGACCATGATTTTAAACTGCTGAAACAGGGGCCGTTCTTTTTCAGCCATAATCAGGCGCACTTCTATCTGGTCACCATATTGATTCTTTATGGCGGCCAACACTTTCTCCATCTGAATGCAGGGGGCGCACATCCCCATGCCAAAGTCATAGAGGGCCGGCTTGGCTGCCGCCGGGGTCGGTTCTTTGTCGGCCTGAACCGGGCCGCTGCCAAGCAGAATCAGCACCACCAGGCTGGCGGCCAGGAAAGTTCTCACGTTCATCAAAGCTGACACTCCTTCTTTAAAATCGAGAATACAGTGAATAACAGAATCCTGCCCTAATAAACCATGCCAAACACCCAGCCCAGGAGGGTGGACAGGATGACCACCAGGCCGATAAAGACGGCGGTCCGTTTAAAGCCCATGATGCTGTTGATAACAATCATGCTGGGCAGACTCAAGGCCGGACCCGCCAGGAGCAGGGCCAAGGCCGGGCCGTGGCCCATGCCCGAACCCAAGAGGCCTTGCACAATGGGCACCTCCGTCAGGGTGGCAAAATAGAACAACGCCCCGGAAATGGCAGCAAAAAAATTAGCCGCAAGGCTGTTTCCCCCCACCAGCGTGGTGACATAATGGTTGGGGATCAGGCCGGCGTCACTGCCCGGCCGGCCCAGCAGGAGACCGCTGACCACGACCCCGCCCAGAAGTAGGGGAAAAATCAGTTTCACGAAGGTCCAGGTTGCCTCCAGCCATTCGGTGATTTCCTGCTTATTGAACCAAATTTTCAGCAAAATGCCCAAAGAAATGAGGAAGGCGATGGTGAGATACCATTTAATGTTGAACACGGCCTGGTAAAAACCCACCGGCAGGGAGGGTTTGGCCCAGGCGGCAAAGACGAGGATGGCCACCAGATTAAAAAAGAAGGCGGCCTGTTGGCCCAAGGTTTTAGAGGGTTCCTCGACCACCATGGCCAGGCCCCCTTCCTGCCGCTCCTGTTCCGACTGGCGGAAGATCACCGCCATGAGCAGGCCGATGACCACCGAGAAGACCACCGCACCGACGGCCCGGGCCACGCCGAAAGACATACCGAGCACCCGGGCGGAAAGAATGATGGCCAAGACATTAATGGCCGGACCGGAATACAAGAAGGCCGTGGCCGGCCCCAGACCGGCGCCGCGGGTATAGATGCCGGCAAACATGGGAAGCACGGTGCAGGAGCACACCGCCAGGATCGTGCCGGAAACCGAGGCCACGCCATAGGCCAGGATTTTGTTGGCGCCCGCGCCCAGATACTTGATGACCGATTGCTGACTGATGAAGACGCCGATGGCTCCGGCAATAAAAAAGGCAGGAATCAAGCAGGTCAGAACGTGTTCCCGGGCATATTCCTGCAGCAGATACAAAGATTCCACAATGGCCTGCTGGAGGCGCCCGGAATCCACGGGCATATAGTAAATGATGACAAAGATCACCACCAGCAGGAGAAACTTATAGCGTTCCGCCATGATCACTCCCTCACGACATGCATTTATGGGTATATATGAATACTTTCAAGCCGGGTAGATTTTTGTGCACCGGATGCTGCCAAAAGGTTTCCGTTGTCAAGCAGTTTGTCCTCACAATTCCAGAATCGGCACGGTCTCAGACTCTTTGCCGGTATCCCGTCGATACAGGTGGCGACGGTCAATCTGGGCGGCTTTCCGGCTGAAGGCGTTGAGTTCCGGATCTGCCAACAGAGAAGGGAAAAAATGGGCCAACAAGGCGTTTCTGGGATCAGGGGGATGGGGGGGCGGGGCCAACTTGTAATCAATGAACTGGCCGCTGCGTTCTTTTTCCACCAGGCCGGCTTCTTCCAGGATGCGCAAATGTTTGGAAACACTGGGCTGAGTGATCCCCAGGGCCCTTTGCAGTTCACAGACACAGCGGGGGCGGTCCAAGAGCAGGCGCAGGATGCGCAGGCGGTTGCCGTCGGCCAAAGCCTTCATGACTTTGAGTAATAATTTCATAATGGCTCACAATTTCCGTTGTTTGGTGGAGGTTATCGCTGCCATCCGGCGGACTGTCATGCCGCCCTCAGGGGCCACTATGCTTTCCGGGATGCTTATCTTCCTGTCGATACCGGCAAGGTGCGGCTGACCGGTTCCTGGTCGTGGTTCTCCCTGAGGCCTCAATACAAAGTGGCGCGTCCGGCGCTCCGGCCCACGCAGTCTCAAAAGTATTGGCCGCCAATGTGCAAAGTTACCAGAGATCCGCATCCAAGGCTGTCCAGCCCGACGCCTGCAAGAAGGCCGCAAAGGTGGCCCGTTGCTCTGCGGTCAAAGGCGGGCAGTCCTCCGGGCCACGCTCCCCGTCCCGCACCTTGGCGGCAAAGGCCAGACAGGTGGGCTCCCCGCACTCCCGGCAGTTGGTCTTGGGCAGATATTTGAGAATTGCGATCACGTTGAGCAGAGGGCGGGAAGTATATGCCGGCTTGAGATTGTCCCGCTGCTCATAGGTTTCATTAATCTCCCGTTGCAGCCAAGCCAGGACCCGTTGCACTTCGTCCTCATCTTTAAGGCCATTGATGGCCACACTTCTGGGCCGGATGGTGACCAGTTTGCCGCTGCTTTTGAGGGTCAGGGTCGAGGATTCGGCATCAAAGGCATAGCCGCCTAACGTGGCATTCAGATAGGGGAGAACGGGACTGACATCGGCATTAAAGGAAGCGATGACGTTTACCGAATCAAAGGAATGATTGCATTCCGGCCGGAAGATATTGATATCGGTATAATTTTCTACCAACATGGGTCATCCTCCTCGATTCCCGCCACCGGGGATAAGGGAAACCTTTGGCAAAAAGCCCAAGTAACTGCACACGCCCAAATTGAGCCGGCACCCTGCGGTAGGTTTAGCTCACCCCTTACCTTCCGGGTTGGCCGCCAACAAGAGCTGCTTGAGTTTGTCTTTGGACGGGGCGTGTCCCATGGCCTTCAGCTCATCGTTGATCATGAGGGCCGGCGTGCTGACGACGCCCAGGCGGGCGATCTCCTTGAGGTCGGTGACGTGCTCAATATCAGCCGGCAGCCCCAATTCCGCCACCACGGCCATGACCTGCTGCTCCATCTGCCGGCAGCTGGCACAGCCGGGTCCCAATACCTTGATGGACAAGCCCCGGCGTTCTTCCACCACCGGCTCTCCCCGGGCTTTTTTGTACTCCCGGAGAAAGGCCTGGCGATATTCCCCGGCCGCAGAGCTGGGGATATAATTTTTCCCTTTTAAGGTGTTGAAGAGAAATTGGGAAATCTCTTCCTCGGTGGCCCCGGTCATTTCCTGGGCCGCGGCGATGGCCGCCTTGAGGCCGGTAATGCCGATCTTGAGACCGGCAATAGATATTTGGGTGATTTCAGTGCTCGACATACATCCTTCCAGCAGAAGCCACTTGCCAAGTCGAAGGCCCCGGCCGCCCCTTAGCTGCTGGCCCTTACCTCACGGGGGATCAGGAGCACCGGGCAGGGGGCCAGGCGGGCCACGTTGTTGGCCACGCTCCCCAAAAGGATCTCCTTAATCAGCCCTTTGCCTTGGGTGCCCATAACGATCAGGGAAAACTCGGTGAGGAGCCAGGCGCCCTGGATAATGGTCAGGGGCGGCCCCGGCGCCATCTGGGTGGAGACCTGGGGCACCCCAGCTTGCAGCAACCGTTCTTTTAAAGCCTGGAGATACTGCTGGGGCGTGACCTCGATGCCTCCCAGCAACGGGGAGGTCAGGGTAGCCGGCTCGGTACCATAGACGGCGTGCAGCAAGGTTGCCTGGGCCATCCCGCGGGGGGCCAGTTTTTCTAAAAAGGTGAAGGCGTTTTCAGCTATCTCAGAAAAATCAGTAAGATAGAGGACATGTTGCAAAAGGGCGGCGCCGGGGAAACGGCAGGTGGTCCGGGCCTCCTCTTTCTTGACCTTGACTTTCAACAGCAGGACCGGGAAGCGGGTATGGTGCAAGACGGCGCTGGCCGTGCTGCCCAGAACGTTTTCCCGCCACAGCGCCTTGCCATGGGAGCCCACGATAATAAGGGAGGCGCCGTGCCGGGCCGCCACCTCATTCAGGGAATAGCCCGGCAGACCCAAGGGCGTTTCAACCATGACCTCTAAACCCTGATCCTCCAGGAGGCGTTTTTGGACCGCCAATTTCGGTTCGGCTTCCCGGCGCCAGCCGGTCTCTAACCCCAGGGAAAATTGATCGGTGATAATATGGGTGAGAATGACCTGGGAGCAGCCCAGGGCCCGGAATTCAGCCCCGCAGGCGACAATCTCATCCCAGGCCGGGGAGAGGTCAGTGGCCAGGACAATCTTTTGAAACATGGTTATTCCCTCGGTGCGCTCGCCGGCCGGCGCCGCCAATGAACCACGGGCTGCGGCAAGCTGGGCGTTTGGGCCATGTAATCATGACCCAGGGCGTAGTCCAGAGCCCCATCAGAACAACCCTTGACTGTATGGTCGGTCTCTATTAATCTATATAACTATATCTCTATATACTCGTTGTCAAGATATATTCTTAGAGGAGGGAGAAGTATGGCAGATGAATGTTGTGTGCCAACGGTGCCCCGGATGTTCCTGGCTTGCGCCGGCGGCTCCAATGTGGGGCAATTGTCGAACCAGGTGGCGGTGGAATTGACGCAGGAGGGGTTCGGCAAACTCTATTGTCTGGCCGGAGTGGGCGCCCATCTCAGCGGCTTCCTGCAATCGGCCCGGGATATTGAAGACATGGTGGTCATAGACGGCTGTGACATCGGCTGCGGCCGGGCCATCCTGGAACATGCCGAGATTCCCATTAAACGCTATCTTCTGATTACCGAGCTGGGCATCGAAAAAAATAAGAATCTGCAGTTGCGGCCCGAAGACATTGCCAAGGTCAAAGCGGCGGTCAAGGCGCTCTGTGAGAAATAGCGACGCCAGAGAGAGGTTGAGCCAAAAGGGAATTGCTTCCGGGCACAAGCTGAATGATTGATGGGCTGGCGGGGGAGGGGTTCCGGGGGCGAACCCCCTGCCCTGGGAGCCTGGCCCCCACACCAACCGACCGAAGATGATCAGTTGTGAAGATAAACCCGGAGTCAATTGGGACCAAAGGGGCGAGCCGGCGGCTCGCCCCTCCTATTGACGTTCGGACGCCACCTTATAAGGCTTATGGCCCATATATGACATTCCGGATGAGAATCACTCAGGCTTAATGGCCAGGCCCAACGACCGGTGAGGGTAAGAGTTGCCCAATAGTCTGGTCAGCCATCAGGTCGGACGGGTGGAGCGAGGTCAAAAACGGTATTGACAAACCCGCTGCAGGGGTTAAAGTGAAAAATATTAATAACGCCTAAATCCGACCCTGAGGGTCGGGTGCGGGGGACCCAGGTATTTGGGGCGAATCGCCGGTTGGCGTAGGACATCCTCATCGGTCCGAGCCCTGCAGCTAACCTCGTCGGCGTCGATGGGGCAAGACCTTCCGGACTTTAGGCCCGGAGGCCTGACCTCCAGGACAGAGGATTGGAAGGGAGAAGAATGAGTTTGTCTTCCACCGAGGCTGAGGATGCGCCTCAAGCCGCACCGCCTCTCCTTAAGTCTGAATCTCCCACCGAGCCCACCGCGGCAGCCGCCACCCGCAAGAAACTGCTTCTGGCCCTTGGGGCCCTGGGGGTGGTCTATGGCGATATCGGCACCAGCCCGTTGTATACGGTCAAGGAATGTTTTCACGGCCCCCATGCCATGACCATTACCACCAGCAACATTTTGGGGGTTATGTCCCTGATCTTCTGGTCCCTGACCATGGTGGTGACGGTGAAATACGTCATCTTTATTCTGCGGGCGGATAACCATGGGGAGGGGGGGATTTACGCCCTGGCGGCCCTTTTTCTCAGCAAGGGCCGGGAGCGGGTGGACCCGAAGACGGTGAACCGCCTCATGCTGTTGGCCATCTTCGGGGCGGCGCTGCTCTGTGGGGAGGGTCTGATCACCCCGGTCATCTCGGTGCTTTCGGCCATTGAAGGCCTGAATGTGGCCACCCATGCGGCCGAACCCTTTGTCCTGCCGTTGGCCTGCGGGGTTCTGTTGGGATTGTTTCTGGTGCAGAGCAAAGGCACGGCGCGCATCGGCAAAGTTTTTGGCCCGATCATGATTATTTGGTTTCTGTCGCTGGCCGCCCTGGGTCTGGTTCAGATTATCCGCACGCCGATTATCCTCCAAGCCTTTGACCCCCGCCATGCCGTCAATTTTTTCATCGACAACCGTTTGCACGGGGTTCTGGTGCTGGGCGCGGTGGTCCTGTGTATCACCGGCTGTGAGGCCCTGTATGCGGACATGGGCCATTTCGGCCGCGGCCCCATCCGCTTTTCCTGGCTGGTTTTGGTCTTCCCGGCCCTGTTGCTCAATTATCTGGGTCAGACGGCCCTGCTCTTGGAACAGCCCGAGGCGGCGGTACACCCGTTCTATGGGCTGGTGCCCCGTTTCCTCCTCTATCCCATGGTGGCCCTGGCCACCACCGCCACGGTCATTGCCTCCCAGGCCATGATTTCCGGGGTCTTTTCCCTGATGCAGCAGGCCATCCAGATCGGCTATGCCCCCCGGCTGCGCATCATTCATACCTCCGGCGAGACCAAGGGGCAGATTTACCTGCCCTGGATCAACAGCGTCATGCTGGTCGGGTGTTTGGGGTTGGCCCTGGCCTTTAAGGAATCCAGCCGGTTGGCCGCCGCGTATGGCATTGCCGTGACCGGCACCATGTGCATCAGTACGATTATTTACTTTTTCATCTGTCGCCATAACTGGGAGTGGCCTCGGTGGCAGGCCCTGCCCCTGGCCGGCCTCTTTTTCTTTTTTGATTTTTCCTTTTTCAGCGCCAACCTGCTGAAGTTTATTGACGGCGGCTGGTTTGCCATCAGCGTCGCCGTGGTCCTGTTCACCGTCATGGTGACCTGGCGGGACGGCCGGGCCGCCTTGCGCAAACAGTCGGAAGAAGCCCGAGTGCCCCTGGACGTGCTGATGTATGACATCGCCACTTATAAACTGGTGCGTACCCCGGGAACCGCCTTTTTCCTGTCGGTCTCCCCGACGGGCACGCCCATTGTCCTGCTGCACCTTCTGAAACATACCGATGCCCTGCCGGAACGGGTCTTTATCCTTTCCATAACTACTACCGATAAGCCTTTTGTGCCCCGGCAGGAGAAGCTGGCGGTAACGGAAAAAGGGTATGGCTTTTATCGGGTGGTGGCCTCTTACGGGTTTATGGAAACTCCCCGGGTACCCGAAATCATCGACCTGTTGAATGAACGGGGGCTGGACATCGACATTTATGCCACCTCTTTTTATCTGGGCCGGGAATCCCTGCTTACCACCGGCCCCGCCAAGATGGCCGGCTGGCGCAAGGCCCTCTTTGCCTTCCTGAGCCGCAATGCCTGGAACGTCTCCACCTTTTTTGGGATTCCGCCGGGTCGGGTCGTGGAGTTGGGCAGCCAGGTGGAGATTTAACTCATGGCGAGTTTTGGTAGCTGCAGGTAAAAGGCGGCTCTTTCCCTCTTCCCTGCCCCCTGGGCAGTGCCGACGCTTTTGCTTCCCAAAGGCCGGACAAAAGGGCTTTCTTGCGGTGGCCGGGTATGGTAATTTAACAGGCAGGTAAAAAGCCGCCAGAAACTTTTGGCTAGGGGGGCAGGCAGCTGAAGATCATCATTGTTGGCGCCGGGGAAGTGGGTTTTCACATCGCCCATAAATTGGCTTTGGAAAAGAAAGAAGTGGTCGTCATTGACAAGGATGAAGCGGCGCTGGCCCGGGTGAATGAGGCTTTGGACGTCCAGACGATCCAGGGGTCGGGGTCAAATCCGTCGATTCTGGAGAGGGCGGGCATTCGGGAGGCGCAGATCTTCTTGGCGGTGACCGACAGTGATGAAACCAATATTATCGCCTGCATTTTTGCCAACCTCCTGATGCCGCAGATCCAAAAAATCGTCCGTCTCCGCAATGACGATTATCATGCCTACCGGGAAGCCCTGGCCAGAGATATTCTCAATATCAATCTGATTACCAATCCCGATGTGGAGGTGGTCAACGCCATCCTGCGCCTGATGACCATGCCGCAGATCGAAGAGGTCAGTGCCTTTGCCAACGGGCGGATCAGCCTGATTAAAAAGCAACTGCCGCCGGGCAGCCTGCTTGATGGTCTGCGTTTGCGGCAATTACCCGAACTGCTCAAAGACCTTCATATTGTCATCGGCGCCCTCACTCGTCAGGACCAGTTGATCATTCCTACGGGTGAGGATCGTCTGCAGGCCGGGGATACCATTTATTTTGTCTGCGCCAAAGAGGAGTTGTCCAAAATCGCTGCGGTCCTGGGCAGCAGAAGCCATATTGTGCGGAACATCCTGATCGTCGGTGGGGGCAAAATTGGCCTGAAACTGGCTCAGGCCCTGGATGGCATGCCTTATAACACCAAGATCATTGAGAAGGATATCAACCGGGGCAAAATACTGTCGGCGCAATTACGGCGCAGCGTTATCCTGCAGGGGGATGGGACTGACCCGGAATTGCTGAGCATGGAAAATATCAGCAGCATGGATATGGTCATTGCCGTGACCGGCGATGAGGAGCTCAATATCCTCTCCTGCCTGTTGGCCAAACGTCTGGGGGCCAAGAAAACGGTGGCGCGGATCAACAAATTCGCCTATATGTCGCTGGTGGAGGCCATTGGCATTGATCATATTGTCAGCACCCGGATGTCGGCGGTGAATTCGATTTTGCACTACATCAGGCGGGGCAAGATTATTGCCACCGTCTCCATCGCCGGCGAACAGGCCGAGGCCATCGAGGCCATTGCGGAAGAGTATTCGGCCATTGTCGGCACTCCCTTGAAAAAACAGAAGTTTCCTCCTGGGGTGATTATATTGAGCATCCTACGGGACCAGGAGGTCATTATTCCCAAGGGCGATTCCGTTATCCAGCCCCAGGATCGCCTGATTATTATGGCCACCCGCAAGAATATCCCCCTCATTGAACGCTCCTTGATGGTCAAGATGGCGGAGCGGCCGGGTTTAGGGAAATTATGGCCGGCCGAAGCCGAGGGAGAGATCCCCTAAATGCGCTGGGGCTTTCTGCTCTACATGGTCGGCGCGTTGCTGGTAGCCATCGGTTTGACCATGCTCTGGCCCCTGGGCTTTTCCCTGTATTACCAGGATGATGGGATCATGCCATTGGCCGCCGCCTGTGGGGCCACGGTGCTGTCAGGGCTGCTGCTGGTGGTTTTTTTCCGTCGGACCGATCTGCAGGTGCCCATCAGCCATCGGGAAGGCATGGCAATCACGACGTTCGGCTGGCTGGCGGCCGGTTTTTGCGGAGCCCTGCCTTTTTATCTGGGGGGGGTCTTTGCCCACCCCATGGACTGCCTTTTTGAGTCGTTTTCCGGCTTCACGACCACCGGGGCCTCGGTCTTAACAAACATCGAGGTTGTTCCCAAGGGGCTGCTGTTCTGGCGCAGCCTCACCCATTGGCTGGGGGGCATGGGGATCATTGTTTTATCGTTAGCCATTCTGCCCTTTCTTGGGGTCGGGGGTATGCAGTTGTACAAGGCCGAGGTGCCGGGACCGGTGCCGGATAAGTTGCGGCCCCGGATTCGCGACACGGCCATGATCCTTTGGCAGGTTTATATCCTCTTTTCGGTGGTGGAGACGGTTCTCCTGATGCTGGGCGGTATGGACTTCTTCGATGCCCTCTGTCATACCTTCGGCACCATGGCCACCGGTGGGTTTTCCACGAAAAACGCGTCCATAGGCCATTATCAGAGTGTTTACATCGATATCGTTGTGACCATTTTCATGCTCATTGCCGGTATTAATTTTTCGCTGCACTACTTCGCCCTGAAGGGGCAACCGGGGTCACTGTGGCGGGACCCGGAGTGCCGTTTTTTTCTTGGCCTCTTTGTGGTCCTGACCGGGGTTACGACCATTTATATTCACGGTGTGAATGCGTCTTCCTGGGGACAGGCCCTGCGATATGCCAGCTTTCAGGTGGCCTCGATTTTGACCACGACCGGCTACGCCACGACGGATTTTGAACTGTGGCCGGCTTTGCCCCAGTGCCTTTTGCTGCTGTGCATGTTTATCGGCGGCTGCGCCGGCTCCACCGGCGGCGGCATGAAGTGTATGCGGATCATGCTCCTGTTGCGTCATGCCTATCAGGAACTGTTCCGCCTCATCCACCCCCGGGCGGTGACGCGGGTGAAGTTGGGGGCCCAGGTGGTGTCCTCCGAGGTGATCGGCGGTATCGGCGGTTTTTTTGTCCTGTGGCTGGTGCTCCTTTTCCTGGGCGTCTTCCTCGTCGCCGCCACTGGGGTGGATGTCATGACTTCTTTTACGGCGGTCCTGTCCTGCATCGGCAATATCGGCCCCGGCCTGGGCTCTGTGGGGCCGGCGGAAAATTATGCCCATCTGCCGGTGGTGGCCAAAGGGGTTTTGAGCCTGTGCATGCTCCTGGGCCGCCTGGAGATTTTCACGGTGATTATTCTTTTTGTGCCGGAATTTTATCGGAAATAGGCAGCAGGGTGGTGGGTGGTATCCGGGCCGACCATGATGACGGTATGTCAACGGCTCTCGGCATGGGACAAACAATAACCGCAAGTGCTCCTTGGGCCCTGCCGACCGGCGAAAAATTTTTTCTGCCGGTTTTTTACTGATCTTGAGTGCAGTTAAGAAAAAATTGGTTTAATATGATCGGCATGATCCAAAAATCTCGAAGCCATTGCGTAGTGGCCACGGCGCTGTTGGCCGCGGGCCTGGTCTTGGGGTCTGCCGAATCCCTGTGGGCTGCTGAGGGTGGCGGGCACAGCCTCCTTTCGGGCATCGGCATCAGCATTCTGGCGGCTACTATCCTGGCCTATATGGCCACCCTGATGCGGCAGCCGCTGATCCTGGCCTATCTGGCCGCCGGGGTGATCATCGGCCCGGAGATGGGCTTTGCCTGGATTCAGGACAAAGAGGAAATCCAGACCATCGCCGAAATCGGTCTAATCCTCCTCCTCTTTATGATCGGGCTGGAGCTGAGCCTGAAAAAGATCAAAGAGGCGGGGACGTCCCTGATCGTTACCGGCGTCAGCCAGTTTATCCTGTGTACGGCCCTGGGATTGGGGTTTTTCTATCTCCTGGGTTTTACCATTCAGGCCTATTGTCCCTGCGAATATAGCATTCTGGGGGTTAAGATCATCGGCGGCCGCTACGATCTGTTGTATCTGGCCGCCTGTCTGGCCTTGAGCAGCACCACTATTGTCGTCAAGCTGCTCTATGAGAAATTTGAGATCGACACCCTGGCCGGGCGCCTGACCTTGGGGGTGCTCATCTTCCAGGACCTGTGGGCCATTGTCCTGTTGGGGGTGCAACCGAATCTGGCCGATCCCAAGATTCAGGTCATTCTCTGGTCCTTCCTGAAGGGGGCCATGCTGGTGGTTTTGAGCCTGTTGGCCAGCAAATATGTCCTGGGCGCGGTGTTTCGAAAAATCGCCAAGTTGCCGGAGTTGGTCCTGGTGGCCTCGTTAGGGTGGTGTTTTCTGGTGGCCGGTTCGGCAGCTTATTTGGGGCTGTCCCTGGAAATGGGGGCCCTGATTGCCGGGGTGGCCGTCTCCACCTTCCCCTATAACCTGGACATAATCGGCAAAATTATTAATATTCGGGATTTTTTCATCACCCTCTTTTTTGTGGCCCTGGGCATGAAGATTCCGAACCCGCTGGTCAACCCCGGGCTCCTGGGATTGGCCCTGCTGCTGGCCGTATTTTTGGTGGCGACCCGCTTTGTGTCCATTTTTCCGGTGCTGTATGGGCTGAAGAACGGCAACCGGGTCAGCCTTCTGACCTCCATCAATCTGTCGCAATTAAGTGAATTTGCCCTGGTGATTGCGGTGCTGGGCCGCAAACCGGATTTCAACCACATCGGGCCTGATATCATGACCCTGATCATCCTGGTCTTTGTGGTCACCTCGGTCACGTCCACGTATATGATCAAGTATAATCAGGAATTGCAACAAGTCCTCAGCCGGCTGGCCGAGCGCCTGGGTTTCAAGCCCATCGGGGCCCAGGTGACGGCGGAGGAGGAGGGGGAACCCAAGGATATCGCCCTGTTGGGCTTTTTCCGGGTGGCCAGCGCTTTTCTCCATGAAATCGAAGAGCGGCGGCCGGAGTTGAAAGACAAACTGGTGGTGGTGGATTTCAACCCCCAGGTCTATCATGCCCTGAGCCAGCGGCAGGTGAAGGTCGTCTACGGCGATATCAGCAACATGCAGACCCTGCATCATGCCGGTCTGGAACATGCCAAGATCGCCATTTCCACTATTACCGACGAGATCCTGGTGGGTACCGACAACCAGCGTCTCATCAGCGAGGTCAGGGCGCTGGCACCGCATGCCAAGGTGATTGTCATCGCCCAGAGCAATGCCCGGGCCCTGGAACTGTATAAGGCCGGGGCTGATTTTGTCCTGCGGCCCAATGTCGCCACGGCCAATCAGTTGCTGCCGGTGGTGGAGAGCCTGTTGCGGGGCGAGGATGCCATCCTCAGGGAGGAAGAGCTGAAAAAATTGGCCCGACGGGAGGAAATCTTGAAATAGAGGCCGGTGTTGGGGGCTGAGCCCTCCGGGGGGTTCAGGGCAGGGTGAGAGAAAGTTAACGGGGCGGGCCGGCGGGCTCGCCCTGAGTCGTTTCCGCCTCGGGGTGGGGCCGGGTCAAGGCCTGTTGCAGGGTCTGGCGCAGGAGACGCAGGCCAAAGAGGGGCAGACCTAACAGATAGCGGCGCCAGGTCTGGGGTTCCTGACAGAGGCGGAAGAGCCATTCAAAGCCCCGTTGCTGCCAGGCGGGGGAGACGCGTCGCAAATCGCCGGCAATGATCTTGAACATGCCGCCGCAGGTGATGATCAATTTGGCCCGTAACCGGCGGCGCACGGTCCAGGCCCAGCGGGCTTGCAGGGGCTCACCCAAGCCGGCCCAGACAATGTCAGGTTGGCTGGCGTTGATGGCATCTATGGTGGGGGCTGCAAAAATATCGGTAAAGCCGTCGTGAACGCCGACGATATTCAGACCGGGGTAGGTTCTTTGGGCCCGTTCCCGGGCCCGGGCGGCCAAGCCGGCTTCCCCGCCCAACAGAAAAAAGCGGAGGTTTTCCCGGCGCGCCAGGTCACAGAGGCAGGGCCACAGGTCTGTTGTCGTGATTTTCCGGGGCAAACGGTCGCCGAGCAGGCGGGCGGCCAAGAGGAGGGAGGCGCCGTCGGCGTAAATGAGGTCGGCTGCCAGCAGATGTTGGCGAAAGGTGCGGTCGGTGCTGGCCAGGTTGAGGCTGTGGGCGTTGACGCCATAGGTAAACCGACACCCTGGCGCCTGCAAGGCGGCCTCGATGCGCGCCATTAGTTGGGGCAGGGAATACCGGCCCACGGGCACTCCCAGAATGGTGAGGCTGTCATCCCTGGGCATGGTGAAACCTCGGGGGGGGCAACCGGTTGCCGTGGCGGAGGCGATAGAGCTGCTCCCGGCGCAGATAATGAATCAGGTCTTGATCCGCAATCTGTTGCAGACGAGGGTCGAAGTAACAGGCAAAAAAGCCGTAAAGGAAGGCCAGGCCGCCGATGAGCCAGGGCCGTTCAAACATGCGGAAGATGCCCCGTGCCAGAGCAAAAAGGGGATGACTGCCAACGACGTAAGCCCCTCGGGCCCAGATCAGGCGGCCCCGCACCACTCCCAGGGTGGCACCCTGCTGTCGGGGCGTGATCAGGACAATATTGGGGTCGCTCCGGGTCAGCCAACCATGGCGCCGGGCGTCGGTTTCATCCAGGATATCCCAGCCGTAGATGGGCTTCAGGCCGCCGATGTCGGCAAAACATTGGCGCCGATAGAACTTGGCCAAACCGGGAACATGGAAGGGGGCATAGCGCTCCGACACCAAGCGGCCGTTGATCCTGAGCCAGTGGGTACCGCTGGCGATGCCAACTTGCGGGTCATCAAAATGCCGGAGGATGGCGGCGAAACAGTCTGGGCCGAACGTCACATCACCATCCAGCTTGGCGATGACGTCGTAGTCCATCTTGCCCGCGGCCTCTAAGCCGTAGAGAAAGGCTTGGACGACTCCTGGTCCCAATTGCCGGGGGCCGCGGTTCTCACGCCGGACGGCGCGAATCCAGGGATACTGGGCTGCAGCCTGGGTCATGATGGCAAAGGTTTGATCCTGACTGCCGTCATCCACCAGGATCCAGGTGTGGGGCCGCTGGGTCTGTTGACAGACCGCTTGAATGAGGTCGGGGAGAAATTTGGCCTCATCGCGACAGGGCGTAATGACTAAAAGGCGATACTTTGTGGCCGCAAGCATGGGGCTCCTCCGAGCATTGCAATCTGGAGAGGGCGGGCACCTCTCGGGCCAGGATCGTCAGAAATGCCCGAGCATTGGCCCACAGATCAAATTTGGCGGCAGCTTGTTGCCGGGCTGCAGTTCCCAGCTTTACCCGAAGCTCCGGATCTGACGCCAGGCGTGCCAATTTGGCCGCCAAGTCCGTTACCGAGCCGGGTTCAAAGAGGAGGCCGGTCTGGCCATCCTCTACCATCTCCGGAATAGCTGTGAAGCGCGGTGCTACCACCGGCCGGGCTTTGGCCATGGCCTCGATGATGGTCATGGGTGTTCCTTCACTTCGGGAAGAGAGGACCAGCACTTGAGACCAATCATAGAGACGGGCCACTTCATCTTGGAAGAGGGCTCCCAGGAGCTGTACTCTCTCTCCCAAACCAAGTCTTTGAATTAATTGTTGTAGACGATGTTTTTCCGGGCCCTCGCCGACAATACGGCAGAGGAACGGCAGTTGCAGGTTGTGCAATCGGGCGCAGGCCTCCAGGAGCAGATCGATGGCCTTGACCGGAGTCAGGCGGCCCACCAGCAGCAGGCGCAAGGGGCCGGCGGGTGCCGGGGGGGTGGAGCTGGCCCAAAGTCCCCGCTGCAGATCGACCCCGCCCGGGACCACGAAGAACCGCTGGTTGGCCAGGGAGGGAAAGCGCCGGAGTAAATGTTGCAGGTGGTAATGGCAATTGGAGATAACAAAACGGGCACCGGCGAGCTTGGCTTCGAGGAACGGGTTGGCCAATAACACATCCGAGCCGTGGATGCTCAAACTGTAAGGGATTCCTGTGAGGGCGTGTAAAAATAACGCGACCTCGGCGGCGCCGAAGGCATAGTGGACGTGAATATGGGCCACCTGCTGTTGCTGGCAATACCGGGCCAGGACGGCGGCGCCGGCCAAATGGGCCAGGTGGCGAAGTATTTGAGCTTCCGCCTCCTCGCGCAGGGTAAACGCCAGCCGCCAGGCTTGCCGGAACCCCCGGGGGAAGCGTCGGCTGGCCCACCCCAGAGCTCGGGCATAAAGCAAAGGTTTGACGGGGGTAAGATAAAAAGTGGTTTCGGCCAGATCCTGATCGTCGGGATGAAACTCCCCGGGCCGGGGCCGTCGATTGGCCAGCCACAGACAGTCCAAACCCAGAGAGCGGGTAGCGCGGACCTGGCTGATGGCCAAGGTTTCACTTAACGTCGGCAAAGTGGAAAAAAAATAGGCTACACGGGCCATCTTTCCCCCAGACAGGTGGTGTCCGGCGGCGGTGCCAGCGGTATCATGAGGCCGCCGCGGCCGGTGTGATCCGGCGGCATGATTCTGGTGGGCATCTCCCGTCCAGACAAAAAGATTTTGGTTGCCGCGGCCGCCTTGGTATAGAAACTCAATCCCGCCAGCTCGGCGGCAAGGGGCCGGTGACTGGCGCCAACGGGATCGTGGACGGCAGTAATATTGATGATCGCGGTGTCGTCCCGCCAGGTTGCCTGCCATCGGAGAGTCTGCTGCATCTGCCAATAGGTCAGGAGCCTGGCGGTGGTCTCAACCCAAATGCTGCCCCTGTGGTACCTATCGGCCAAAATTTCCAGAGCTTGACGGTCGGGAACCGGAAAAAGTGGGCCGGCATCATGGCGAGGCATGCCCAAATGGGTATAAAGGATCAGGAAGCCGCCTTCCTGGACCAGTTGCCGTAACACCGACGGGGTTAACGCATATCTGAGGGTGCAACGGGTGGGGCGGTGCCAGATTCCCTGGGGGTGGCGGTGAAAGCGGTTGAAGGCCCACACCGGCCAACCGTCCCGCAGCGTCAAGGGGACGGCCAGGGAGGTAATCTGGTCCCCCTGCCGGAGTTGGTGCCGACGCCCCAAAACAATTTTCACCAGGTTTTTTATGCTGTTGTTGCCGATGCGGAGCCAATGAGACGGGCGGCGCCAAGGTTGGATGGTTGACAGCGGCCAGGGAAGCAGCTCCATCCACCAGTAAAACTTTATTCCCAACGCTTTAGCCAGATCGGCGGTATACCAAGGCGAGGCCGGGTCATCGCCGACAAACTCCGGTTGGGTCCGGGTAAGAAAATTCTGCCGATTGGCAGGAGAACCG
>CALGOE010000221.1 GCA_937958145.1 uncultured Desulfobacca sp. | reverse complement strand
AGGAGGACGCTTTTGCCGCCGCCGGAGCGCCCCAGGATAACGGTGATTTCACCTTGGGGAATGGCTAAGTTAATGCCCCTGAGCACCTTCAGGCCGTTGAAGGATTTATAGACCTGGTCCAATCGGATAATATGGCGTTTGTCTGTCATGCGCAACCAATTGTGCCGCAATGGCCGAGAGCCGGTTAAGAGTTCACGTTGTTGGGCCCGGGAGCTTATCTGCTGGGTGTTGATTTCTGCTGGAACCGGCGGCAGCGGCGAGACCTAACCGCTAGCCGGACTGCCGCCCTGAGCCTCTCCTCCCGGCCCTGGGGCGTGGTTTAGGTCCCCCCCGTCCGGCCCGTGCCAGCCTTTTTAGAATAACATGGCCGTCAGGATATAGTCAAAGATCAGGATGGCGATGGCCGAGAGCACCACGGCCCGAGTGGTCACCAGCCCCACGCCCTCAGCCCCGCCGCTGGCCTGCAAGCCCTGATAACAGCTGATGACCGCCAGGAGCAGCCCGAAGACGACGGACTTGTACAAACCGTTGTACAGATCGTCAGCGGTCACCACCTCCAGCATCTTTTGCATGTAGGTGCCCGGATTCACCCCCAAGAGGATGACCCCGACAAAATAGCCGCCGACGATCCCGATAAAAACGCTGATCACGGTCAACAGCGGCACCATGATGACGCTGGCCAGGATTCGGGGCAAGGCCAGATAATGCACCGGGTGGACCGCCATGGCCAACAGGGCGTCCACCTGTTCGGTGACTTTCATGGTCCCCAATTCCGCCGCCATGGCCGAACCGGCCCGGGCCGCCACCATGAGCGACGTGAGAACCGGCCCTAACTCCCGGGTCATGGACAGAGCGACGCCGGCCCCCAACATGCTCTCGCCGCCGAACTTGCGCAACCCGTAGTAAGCCTGCAAAGCCAGCACCATGCCGGTGAACAGGCCCGTCAATATAACAATAAAGAGGGATTTTACCCCGATAAACTCCAGCTGCCGGAAAAGATACCGCCAGCGGAATGGCCGTCGGGGCAGATACAGCAGGCTTTGCCCCAAGAGAAGCGCCATTCCGCCCAATTCCTGCACAAAGTGGCCGGTGGCCCGGCCCAGGGCGCTGATGACAAACACGCCACTCTCCCCCCATTGCCGGCAAGTCGGGCTGGCTGCCGATGTCCTCAACCCGCCGCCACAAGATGAATTTCTCCTGCTCCGGGAAAAAAACAATGAAAACTGTGTTTTTATCCTTTTACTATATCAAGGATTTGCCGAATTGGGGACAACAAAATCACTGCCGTGGGCGCGGTGGGCAAACTTCCCTTCCAAAAGCCCACCATTTATTGATACACTTAGGCTGCGAAATCAAGTCGGCAGGAAAAAAACCGCAGACAAGGGCGAGGAGGATATGATCTGTCGATTTCACCCAGGCCGGGAAGCCCGGATCCATTGCCAAAAAATGGATTACTATTATTGTCAGGACTGCCTGGACAACTGCCAGGCCTGTACTGATCCCTGCTCCTATTGCAAATTCCGCCCGGGTTGCATCATCTGGGAACATTGCCGCAAAGTGGCCAGACGCCGCTGCCAGGAAGAACGGCAGGCCGCAGCCACCGGCAGCAAGGACCCTGATTAACCCCGGAGCTCCCCTGTGCTGCCTTTCCCCACCCACGGCCACACCGGCCCCCGCTGCCCGGGTTTGGCGTAAAGCAGCTGGACATCGCCGGTGTAACGCTCCTGAAAGCCGGCTTCACAGTAGCTGAAATAAAATTCCCACAACCTGATGAACTCCTCGCCAAAGCCCTGGGCCCGCACCTCAGCCAGATGGGCGAGGAACCGTTCCCGCCAGGTGTGCAGGGTCCGCACGTAGAACGGCGTTAGGTCCTCCAGGTTGACCAGGCGCAGATCACTGGTCCGGGCCGCAGCCTGCCCCAGGGCCTGCACAGAAACCAGGGCGCCCCCCGGGAAGATGTGGCTGCGAATAAAATCCACCGTGCGCAAATACCGGTGATAGGCACGATCATTGATGGTGATGGCCTGCAGCAGCATGAGGCCGTCGGGCTTGAGGCAGCGGTTGCAGACCCGGAAAAACTCCGGCAGATAGTCGTGCCCCACTGCCTCGATCATCTCAATGGCGGCCAGCCGGTCATATTTTCCCGCCAGCTGGCGGTAATCTTGGTTTAAAACAGTGACTTTGTCCCCCAAACCGGCCTGTTGCACGGCCCGCCCGGCATAATCATATTGTCGCTGGGAAATCGTCGTCGTCGTCACCCGGCAGCCATACTGGCGGGCGGCATGCAAGGCCAGGCCGCCCCAGCCCGTGCCGATCTCCAGGAGATGTTGGTCGGGGCCGAGGTTCAGCTTCCGGCAGATCAGATCATTTTTGTACTGCTGGGCCTCCTCCAGGGTACTGTCCGGCCGGGGAAAGACCGCGCAGGAATAGGCCATGGACGGGTCCAGAAAGAGGGCGTAAAATTCGTTCCCCAGATCATAATGGGCCGCAATATTCCGCCGACTGCCGGTGGGGGTATTCCGGTTGCGGCCGTGCCGGCGCCGCGGCCGCCATAACAGCGGCGTCAGGCCCCGGGCCAGCGGCTCCCACGCCTGATAGGCCCGCAGAAGCAGACACAAGGCCGCAGTCAGATCCGGGCTGGACCAATATCCCCTGATATAGGCCTCCCCCAGCCCGCGACTGCCACCGGCCAGCAGCGCCCCATAGAATGCCGGCTGCTGCACCACCAGAGTGGCCTCGCCCGGCACGAGGTCGGTTTCCTGGCCGTAGACACGGCGCTCCTGCCCCGCCACTACCGTCAGGCGGCCCTGCCGCAGCCGCTGCAGAAAGATATGGACGCACGTCCGGGTGAGGCGGTCCAGGCCAGGGGGCGCTTTTCTGGCCCCGGCGGGGCGGGGCGACGGCAGAATGGACGGGGACGGCAGCACGCTTGACTTCGCCATGGAGGATCTCTAAGGCAAGGAGAAGACCGGGCTTTTTCTCCGACTGCGAGGCGGATGCGGGTAAAACGGTGCCCCCTTGGACCACAGGCGCAACGCCTGCCAATAAATCAAGGCCACCACCTTGAGGCTCAGGGGGGGATAACGCCAGAGAAGGCCGTCCAAAGCCCGGGGCAAGAGCGGCCGCCTCGTCAAAGACAGGGTGGCATCAAAGATCCGCTGCTCACCGTGGAAATTGCGAAAATGCACGGCCACCGTTGCCCCCGGCTCCCGCAGGCTCAGGTCATAACGGATGGCCATGGGCATAAACGGCGACACATGAAAGGCCTTGGTGATCTGAAACCGGCGCCAGGCCGGGTGCGGGTGTTCATTGCGGGACGAGGGCAGGACGTAGCAATGTTCCTCCAGCCACGGCGTGTTGTGCACCTCCAGCACAATGGTCTCCACCCGGCGGTCTGCCGCATCGTAGCAATAGTAAAAACTAGCGGGATTAAAGCAAAAGCCGAAATAGCGCAGATGCGTCAGCAGCCGAATGGGCCCGGTGGGACGGCAGCCCGTGGCCTCAGCCACGAGATCCCGCACGGCCTCCACCAACGGCACCGCCGGGTCGCCTAAGTGGTCTCGGCGCCGCAGGTAAGCCAGATTAACTTTCTCTGTGGACCAGAACCGGCAGCCCTGAAAGACGTCCGGCAGTTCGGCCAGGTCCAGAAAGAGAAAGAAGAGCCGATAGCGGAATTCGTTGCGCACCGGCCAGAAGCGGCGGTGGCGCACCGTGCCCTCGTACAGGGCACTGTGGCGGCTCACAGGCCCACCCCCAAAAGCCGCCCCACCGCCAGGGCGCTGTTGACCCCATCTTCATGAAAGCCATAGCCCCAATACGCCCCGCAAAAATAAGTCCGGTTGACGCCGTTGATTTCAGACCACCGTTTCTGGGCCGCAAACCCCGCCGCAGTATAGACCGGATGGTGGTAAGTGATCTCTCGAATCACGGCGGCCGGCCGGACCGGCGCCGGCGGATTCAGGGTAACGCAAAATTCCACCGGCGCCGTCAGGCTTTGTAGACGGTTCTGGTGATAGGTGACGGCCACCCCGCCCCGGCCTTCCCGCGGCAGGAGATAATTCCAACTGGCCCAGGCCCGGCGCCGCCGCGGCAGCCAGGAACTGTCGGTATGCAAGACTGTGAAATTCTCCTGATAGGGAATGGCGCCCAAAATCTTCTGCTCGGCCGGGCTGGCATCGGCCAGCAGCCGCAGGGCCTGATCGCTGTGCACCGCCAGAACCACTGCGTCAAAGAATTCGCTCGGCCCCTGCTCCGGGACAATCTCCACGCCCTCGGGCCGGCGCCGGATGGACTGAATCGGGCACTGTAATCGCAGATTCTTTTGGAACGGCCTGATCAGGGGTGCCACGTATTGTCGCGACCCGCCCCGGATCACCTGCCACCGGGGTTTATCCCTCAGGTTGAGCAACCCATGGTTGGCGAAAAAGCGGGCCAGATAGGCAATGGGAAAATCTGCCAGCCGTTCGGGGTCGGCGGACCAGATGGCCGCAGCCAAGGGAATCAGGAAAAACCGGCGAAAGGCCTGGGAATAGCCCTGCTCAGCTAAATAATCCCCCACCGTCCGGCTCTCCTCCATTCGGGTCGCCAGCCCCGGCAGCTCCCGGCGGAAGCGCCAGATATCCCACAGCAAACGATAGAATTGGGGACGCAGGAGGTTGCGGCGGTCGGCGAACAGACCATCCAGGGAGCGGAAGCTGTACTCCATCCCGGTGGCCTGGCAGCGGAAACTGAAGCTCATGTTGGCGGGCTGCCAGCTTACCCCTAATTTCTTTAATAACCTAAAGAAATTCGGATAATTGCGTTCGTTGCAGACGATAAAACCGGTATCCACGGCGTAGGTCCGGCCGTCCACAGCCACCTCAATGGTATTGGTGTGACCCCCGGCATAGTCGTTGGCCTCAAAGACCGCCACCCCATACTTTTGGGAAAGGATATAAGCGGCGACCAGTCCGGAGATGCCGGCCCCGACGATGGCTAAACGCATAGGTCTTGGTTTCTGGTCTCACGAGTTGGAGCAAGCATGCCTTCAGGAGCGCCGCCTCTACCCGGCACCCCTCCCCAACCTGAGCCCCCCCTGTGCCTCAGGCCAGCCAGCGACGCAGAGCCACGGCAATGACCGTCGCCAGCCCGCAGATCGTGCCGCCCCAGGCCATATCAGCCACAGTCAGACGCAAAGGCCAGTGGTTGATCAGGGAATAATTGGTGAAATCGTAGACCCCATAAAGGATCAGGCCGTAGAGCGCCCCCCAGCCAAAGGCCAAAGCCGGAGAGGCCGCCAGCGGCAATCTGGGCAGGACAAAGAGCACGATGCCCAGAGGAATGAGGACGTAGACCAGGAAGGCCGCCCACCAGATGGGGGCCATGGCCTCCCCGGAACGCCGCAGCAACGGCCCCAGCTCGCTTTTATAAAAGCTGGAGTTAATGACCCCCAACCACAACAGATCAATGGCCAGAAAAATGGGAGCCAGGAGCAGAAAGACCTTAAGGTTGAGAGCCATACTATTTATTGACGACCTCGTGATCGCTGGAATAGCGGCCCACCACTTCGGCCTCCACACAGTTGGCCAGGTCTTCGTCAGTGGCCTTGTCCAGGGACTTGAGGGCGTCCAGAGGGCAGAGATATTCATTGCCAGCGGCGTCTTTGACCTTTAAATACTTGACTTTGTCGTCGATCATGCTCTCCTCCAAAAATATTTTCAGGTCTCCGGCCTGTGGCGGCCGGAAAAATGTTGCTCTGCAGCTAATGGCAGCGGTGGGGACAAGGCCCGGCCGCACCGTGCTCCGCAGCCGGCTGCGGCTGGATCTGACACAACCGTCTGCTCATGGTTTGCACCAACACGGCTAACTTTTGCAGTTCCTGCCCTAACTCCGGCGACATCTCGTGGACATGCCGGTTGACCATCTCCTCCACGGTCCGGGAAATCTGCCACAGCACCTGCGTGCAGCCATCCATCAGGAAATGCAGCGCAGTCAAAGTCTCCCGG
The DNA here is from genome assembly GCA_937958145.1 of uncultured Desulfobacca sp. Lineage (GTDB taxonomy): Bacteria > Desulfobacterota > Desulfobaccia > Desulfobaccales > Desulfobaccaceae > Desulfobacca. The sequence goes on along the minus strand of CALGOE010000221.1, from coordinate 3,268 downwards.
CAGTCTGACATCATCATGGGCCGGGGCGCCGCCTCCGCGGTCCTTTCCCTGGCCGGTTTCAGTAACCCCTGCAGTCGGCTGCTCAATTCGGCCCCGCTTAACGGCCAATGGAGGTAATCATCAATGTCCATCTCATACGCCCGCGCCGGCAAAACGGGATTGAGGCGCTGCGTCACCACCAAGGTTTTGACCTCAGAGCGCTGTGCCTTCACCGCTCCCAGTAAATCCAAACCGTGCTCCTGCTGGCCAGAGGCGCCGGCGATGACTGCGGCAACGTCATAGTGACCGATCTCCTCCAGGGCCGTCTGGGCATCCGGGGCCAGAATCACCTGAAAACCCCGGCATTGCAACATGGCGCCGATGGTCGGCAAGATACCGGAACCGTCCGCCACCACCAGAATTTCGGGGGGCCAGGACTCGGTGGAGACCCCAGAGTGAAGGCAAGACAACGCCGGGACGCGGCCCTGGGTCGATTGGGGTGCTCTCGCTGCTTTCATCATATTCTCCTGTGCCGTAAGAGGGGTATCAAGCCTTCTGGCGCCACCTCCGGGTCGGACCGGGATGACTTTTTTATCACCATTGCAGTTGCAGCCCACTTTATTCCACCGCCAAGGCCGTGGAAATGTAGGTCTTGCCCGCCCGGATGCGCTCGATGGCCAACCGCAGGGCCGAATCCACCTCTTCCTTCAAAAGGTAGCCCTCGGCGCCAAGACGGCAGGCCTGGGTAACATAGGCCGGATTTTTGTGCATGGTCAGAAACAACACCTTCACCTGCTGGTGCTGTTGTTTGATGATTCTGGCCGCCTCGAGACCTCCCAGACTGGGCATGGATATATCCAGGATGACTAAATCCGGGGTAATTTGCTGCAAAAGATCGATCAATTGGCGGCCGTCGGTCACCTCCCCGACAATAGCCGCATCGGCGATGCTTTCCAGTTCCTGGCGCAACAGCTGTCGAAAAGCCTGGTGGTCCTCAGCGATAATAATGGTGAAAGATTGCATAAACCCCCGCTAGCTGACGGTAACCACGATCTCGGCTGACAGCTTGCCGTTGATTATACCAAAGTCAAACCGATTGACGACGGCACAAACTGATTATTTATTTTTGAGTAGAATTACTCAAACCGCTCTGCTCCCGTCACTCCTCGGGACCCACCTGGCCGCGCCGCGCCGCTTTTCCAGCCGCTGCCTTTGAACCCTCTTCAGGGCCCTCTGCCCCGGCATCAGGGTAAACAGAAATTTTCTGAGATTGAGAGGACGTCGGCAATGGTGGCAGGGTTTCGGGGCGAGGCCGGGGTGCCAGGTCCCCGGCCCCGATTGTTTCCCTGACCTGCTAGAGGTAGCCTTTGTTCAGGGCATATTTGACCAGATCAGCGGTGCGGTGGACGTTGAGTTTGCGCATAATGTTGGCCCGGTGGTTCTGGACGGTCCGGAGGCTGATGTAGAGCAGGGCAGCAATCTCCTTGCTGGTCTTCCCCTCGGCCAGAAGCTTGAGAATCTCCCTCTCCCGGTGGCTCAGAACCTCCTTGACCCCTCCCCCCGGTTCCTGCTGCCGGCGCAAAAGATCGGGGACCATCTCTCCGATCTGCGGCGACAGATAGGTGCGGCCGGCCCGCAGGCGTTCCACGGCCTTGATCAACTCCGGGTCAGCCTCCTGTTTCAGCAGATAGCCGGAGGCCCCGGCCGCCAAGGCCTGGGATAGATACTCCTCCTCTTTGTGCATGGTCAACATGAGCACCTGCGTCTGGGGACAGAGCTTTTTGATCTCCCGGATGGCCTCCAGACCCCTTAACTTGGGCATGGAAATGTCCAATAAGACCAGATCCGGCGTCGTCGTCTTGAGCAGTTCCAGGAGGGCCAAACCATCCGCCGCCTCGCCAACGACCTCCACGCCCCCCATATCCTCCAAAAGCCGACGCACCCCGGCCCGGAACAGGCCATGATCATCTGCCAAAACTACTCCGTAGGGCGGCATCAGTCTGCCTCCTCCCTCCGCGCCAATCCAACCTGGCCCATCTTGCCCCTGCCCTCGCCGCTGCCGTGGCGGCATCGGGTCAGCAATCAGCCCAACATCACTTTATCAAACCATAGTAACCTTACCACCAACGGGAACGATTGTCCACACATCCCGCCTGGTTAATATCTCGGCCGGGGCTGGCAAGGCTAAAAACCTTTATATTTCTATCTTCTCTTGCTATTATTTCCTTCTAATAATAAATTAAATTTCTTGCAAAATAAATGTGTATCACTAACTCCCTTTGCCGTTGCGAGCGCGTCGTCTGCCGCCGGGCCGGCAGACCGGGCAAGCGGCCTCCCGAGGCCGGGCAGGCCGGCAAGAGGCCTCTCATAGCTTTGATCACGCTGACGCTACCGTTGGCCCCGCACCCTTTCAGTACGTGCTGGAAGCTGTCGATATTATAAAAAAGACAGCGCTTACGCAAAATTCCCGGTCTTGGCTTATTTCCAGAGTCGGAGGATCACCCCATGCCCCTGCAGCCCTGCCGTGTCTGTCAACGGGAGGTCAGCACTGACGCGGCCTTCTGCCCTCATTGCGGCGCCCCCCAGCCCACCAACCGCAATTGGCGGGGTTCGGGATTTGAATGGCGCTCCTCCCAGACCGTGTACGGCTACCCCTTGGTGCATATCGCCTTCGGCAAGAATGAAAAGGGTCGGCTCCGGGTCGCCAAAGGCGTCATCGCCATCGGGCAATTTGCCGTCGGCATCATTACCATCGCCCAATTTGGGGTGGGCCTGCTTTTTGGCTTCGGTCAATTCATCCTCGGCCTGACGGCCCTGGCCCAATTCGCCGGCGCCCTGTGGTTCGGGATCGGCCAGATCGCCACCGGTTATGTCGCCATCGGCCAATTCGTCCTGGCTGATATCGGCCTGGCCCAAGCGGGCTTCGCCCGGGCCATCTGGACGCCCGACCGTCAGGACCCAGAGGCGGTCGAATATTTCCAACAGCTTTGGCACAACCTGCAGAGCTGGTTTTAGCCCCCAGAGGGCGGAGATAAGGATCTGAACCCCTTGCCCCTCCCCTCCAAATGCCCGGCACCGGCTTTGGCCTTGACAATAACCCGCCAAATATATTTAAATTAAGGCAGAATTACCGGTAAGGGGCCTTCCGTATGTTCAAAAAAGTCCTGGTGGCCAACCGCGGCGAGATCGCCATCCGCATCATCCGCGCCTGCAAAGAGCTGGGCCTGAAGACCGTGAGTATCTACACCGAGCAGGACGCCAACGCCTTGCACATCACCAAGGCCGATGA
>CALGOE010000220.1 GCA_937958145.1 uncultured Desulfobacca sp. | reverse complement strand
TGACCTATATGCTCCGTTTAGGCCAGACGTTGACGATACGGGCCCCGCGGACCTGTGCCGCCGCCTGTGTCCAGGGGGAGGCCACATGACCACAGTCGAACAGTCAGTCGCTGACGTGACCGCCGGCGCCGCCGAGATCGCGGCCATCATCAGACAATATCGGACCATTGCCGTGGTAGGCCTGTCGCCCGACCCCAGTCGGCCCAGCTACCAGGTAGCCCAGTATCTGCAGGAACACGGCTATCGCATCATCCCGGTTAATCCCAAATGCCAGGAGATCCTGGGTGAACCCTGTTACCCTGACCTCCGGTCCATCCCCGTACCGGTGGACATTGTCGATATCTTCCGGCAGGTTGAGGCTATTCCCGGCATTGTCGCCGAAGCCATTGCCATCGGCGCCAAGGTGGTCTGGATGCAATTGGGTCTGGAGCATCCCGAGGCTGCCGCCCAAGCTCGACAGGCCGGCCTGCAGGTGGTCATGAACCGTTGCCTCAAAGTCGAGCATGCCCGGTTAGCTTAGCCTGACCGGTCCTGCGGCGACGCGGCCAAATGGGGGGAAAGAGACCGGAGAGGACGGGCGCATGTCAGAACTGGACATTATCCAGGCCATTGAGTTGGCCATATCCCATGAAATGGAAGCCCGCCGGGCTTATTTAGACCTGAGTGAACAGGCTGACGACCCGGAGCTGAAACGGCTGCTCAAAGAGATCGCCCAGGAAGAGATGGGCCATGAAGCTTCCCTGCGCAGCCGCCTCCGGCTCTACCAGGAAAAGCACTTCCTGCGGGACACCATCTCCCGCTATGTCAGCCCGCACGTCTGTGAGGTGATTCTGAAAAACCCGCAGTTGCTGCAATTGGGCGGCAAACGGCAGCGGGTGACGGTGCTCTTTGCGGATATTTGGGGCTTTACCAGTATGTCCGAAAGAATGGCACCGGAGACGGTGGTGGAGATGCTCAACCGCTTTTTTACGGCCATGGTGGACATTGTCTTTGAGCATGAAGGCACCCTGGACAAGTTCATCGGCGACAATATCATGGCCGTCTTTGGCACGCCCCTGGAGATCGATCAGCCGGCGGTCAAGGCGGCCCGCTGCGCCCTGGCCATGCAGCGGCGCCTGCGGGAAATGCAGCAGGAGGCCTGTCAGATCGGCCGCATCGGCATCGGCATCAACACCGGCGAGGTTATCGCCGGCAATATCGGGTCGCATCGCCACATGGATTTCACGGTCATCGGTGACGCGGTCAATATTGCCGCCCGCCTGGAAAGTCTGACCCGGGAAATGGACGCCGACATCCTGGTCGGCCCCGAAACCCAGAGGGAACTGGCCCCCCACTTTCGTTTGGAAGCTTGCCGGCCAGTGGTCCTGAAAGGCCGCCAGGAACCGGTGCCGGTCTATCGATTATTGGGAGAAGCATAACCAGAGGGGGAAAGGACAGCGCCATGACGGTCCCTGCGAGTGACAAGGAGGCGGGTACGTATCACCTCCAGACGCGTCCCGGTGATCTGGCCCGGTTTATCCTGACCTCGGGCTCGCCGGAGCGTATTCAGCTCCTGGCGGGCTTTCTGGACACCGTCCATTGCCGACGCCAACATCGGGAATTTTTGACTGTTACCGGGACCTACAAAAATATCCCGGTGACCGGTCTGGCCACCGGTATCGGTCCGCCGCCGACGGTCATTGCCATGGTTGAGGCGGTGCAGTGCCAACCCCAGGCCACCTTCATCCGGCTGGGCAGTTGCGGCAGCCTGCAGCCCCAGATCCAGGTGGGAGACCTGGTCATCAGCAGCAGGGCGTTGCGGCATGACGGCGTTACCCAGTACTACGCCCCCCCGGAGCTGGAAGCCACCGCCGATCCCCAGGTGACTGCGGCCCTGGAGGCGGCCGCCCGCCAGTTCGGGGTGGTGGCCCACACCGGCCTCACCCGCACGGCGGCGGATTTTTATCATGCCCAGGGCCGGACCGCGCCGGGTTTCAGCGGCCATGACCCCTCTCTGCTGCAACGCCTCCAGGCTCAGGGCGTCCTCAGCCAGGAAATGGAGATGGCCGTGTATTTGACCCTGGCCCGGGTCTGTGCCTATCCCATCCGGGCCGGCGGTTGTGCCGTGGTCTTTGCCGATCGTTACCGGGATGTTTTCATCTCACCCGAGGAGATGGCGGCAGCCGAAGAGATGATCTGCCGGGTCGGGCTTTTAACGGTGGAGTTGCTGGCGGCCCAGGAGAGTTAGTGGCCCCACTGCGGCCCACAGAAAGCCTTCTTGGTTTCTGGGAGAAGAAACGGATAAGCGCCAAAGGCCGAAGGATGAGGCAATGACCGTTGGTGGCGCCATGAAAATCGCCATTATCGGGCCCGGGGCCCTGGGTCTGTTTTTTGCCGCCCGCTTGCAGCAGGCCGGCCAGGACGTCTGGCTGCTGGATTATCGTCCCGAGCGGGCCGCCCGGTTGCAGCGGGATGGCCTTACCCTGGAGGAACTCGACGGCACGACCAGGGTTCTGCCTCTCAAAGCAACCTGCGAGGTTGGGGTGATCGGCGCCTCAGACCTGACCCTCCTGCTGGTCAAGGCTCATCAGACGCGGCAAGCGGTGCAGACGCTGCCGCCCCTCCTGGCCGGCGGCGGTATCGCCCTGACGCTCCAGAACGGCATCGGCAATGTGGAGATCATGGCGGCGGCGGTGGGACCTCAGCGGCTCCTGGCCGGGGTTACCATGATGGGCGTCACCAAGGTAGCAGAAGGGCGCATCCGCCATGCAGGTGAGGGGCCGGTAATCCTCGGCATCCCGCCTTCCTCACACGTGACTATCCAGGAATTGGCCCAGACTGTGCAAATTTTCCGTCAGGCCGGTTTTGCCTGCCAGACTGCCGCCGACATCATCCTGGTATTGTGGCAGAAGCTGTTGGTGAATGTGGGGATCAATCCCGTGACGGCCTTGACCCGGCTGGCCAATGGCCGTTTACCGGAAATCCCCGCAGCCTGGGAGGTAGTAACGGCTGCGGTGCAAGAAGCCCAGGCCGTGGGCTTGGCCGCCGGCCTCGCCCTGCCGCCCGACCCCGTGACCAGGGTCCGCCAGGTCTGTCAGGCCACTGCGGCCAATCGCTCTTCCATGCTCCAGGATATCCTGAATCAGCGTCCCACCGAGATTGAGGCCCTGAACGGCCAGATCGTCGCTTATGGCCGGAGGCTGAACATGCCGACGCCGGTCAATGCCCTTTTGACCAATCTCATCAAGGCATTGGAAAAAGCGTGGCCATAAATGGCCTGAGCCGTGGGAAAAGGTGTGCGGCCGCAGCGCGGCCAAGCCAAGGGAGAGGAATACCGCCGAAACCCGGGCGAAGGCCCGGCGCCGGGTTTAACGGCTCATGGAGGCCAGGAATTCGGCGTTGTTTTTGGTGCCGCGCATCTTTTCCAGGAGGAATTCCATACTGTCGATGGGATTGAGCGGCGACAGGAGTTTGCGCAGGATCCAGACTCGGTTGAGATCGTCGGGGGGCAGCAGCAGTTCTTCCTTGCGGGTCCCCGAGCGGTTGATATCGATGGAGGGGAAGATGCGTTTTTCCACCAGCTTGCGGTCCAGATGGATTTCCATGTTGCCGGTGCCTTTAAATTCTTCAAAGATGACTTCATCCATGCGGCTGCCGGTATCGATCAGGGCGGTGGCGATGATGGTCAGACTGCCCCCTTCTTCGATGTTGCGGGCGGCGCCGAAAAAGCGCTTGGGACGGTGCAGGGCGTTGGAGTCGACGCCGCCGGAGAGGATCTTGCCGCTGGGGGGCACCACCGTATTGTAGGCCCGGGCCAGGCGGGTAATGGAGTCCAGGAGGATGACCACATCCCGTTTGTGCTCCACCAGTCGTTTGGCTTTTTCCAGAACCATTTCAGCCACCTGGACGTGGCGTTGGGCCTGCTCATCGAACGTGGAGCTGACCACCTCGGCTTTGACGGACCGCTGCATGTCGGTCACTTCCTCGGGGCGCTCATCAATCAGGAGGACGATGAGGATTATTTCCGGATGATTGGCGACGATGCTGTTGGCCATACTCTGCAGCAGCATGGTCTTGCCGGTGCGAGGTGCGGCCACAATGAGACCCCGCTGTCCTTTCCCGATGGGCGTCATGAGGTCCATGATGCGGCCGGAATAATTCTCGGGATCGGTCTCTAAGCGCAGCCTTTCATTGGGATAGAGGGGGGTAAGGTTATCAAAGAGGATCTTGTCCCGGGCGCTTTCCGGATCTTCAAAATTGATGGATTCTACCTTCAGGAGGGCGAAATAGCGTTCCCCTTCCTTTGGCGGCCGGATCTGGCCCGAGACGGTGTCGCCGGTGCGAAGATTGAACCGTCGGATCTGAGAGGGGGAGACGTAAATATCATCCGGGCCGGGAAGATAATTATAGTCCGGACAGCGCAAAAAACCGAACCCGTCCGGCAGGATCTCTAAGACGCCTTCACCATAGATAAAGCCATTTTTTTCTGTCTGGGCCTGGAGGATGGCAAAAATCAATTCTTGTTTGCGCAGGCCGGCGGCCCCTTCGATGTTGAACTCCCGCGCCAGGCTGGTCAACTCCCCGATCTTTTTTTCCTTCAATTCCGTTAAATTCATAAATTCCCCAGTTGTGGCCACAATTATTCCCCCTGCCATTCTCGGCGGCACTTGCCCTGCGATATCGGCGTTGGCTACAAATCGCCAGAAAGCTGCAACGATAAGAAATGTTCTGATCTGATTTTACTAAAAGTTCACCAAGGCCCCTGGTTTATCCAGGTGTCAGGATAAGGATGCGATTTTCCGAGGGGAGAAAGAAAAGTTTACCTTGTTGTTACGCTCACTCGGCGCACCGGGTTTGCCGGATCTGACCTTGATGGTGCTGGCAAACCGCGTCTGACGGTTGGCAACGGAGCCTTTTGATTGCCTGAACCACCGGAAATTATTGGATTGTGCTACTGCGGAAAAGGATAAACATGATCTTTATATCGGTTGGAAACCGTATTTCCTGAAGGCAGGCTTGATTCCACGGTAAACTTTTTAACCCTGTTTGTCAAGGAGTTTTCGCAAAGCCTGGAGGATCTTTTTGACCTGACGGCGGGTGGCGGCCTCGTCGCCGGAATTGTCCACCACAAAATCCGCCCGCGCCGCCTTGGCGGCCAGAGGAGCCTGAGCAGCCAGGATGCCCTCGATTTCGGCCTCAGGGCGAGCATCGCGGCGGGCCAGGCGTTGTTTTTGGGTGGCCGGATCGGCGCTGACGACGATGACGGCATCATAGAGGTGATCCAACCCCAACTCGTAAAGCAGTGGGATCTCCACCACCACCAGGGGCTCCCCCTGCGCTGCCAGTGCGGCCAGACGACGCTGCAATTCCCGGCTGATCCAGGGATGCACCAGCTCATTCAGGCGGCGCCGGGCGTCGGGATGGGTAAAAACATGGCGGGCCAGGGCGGAGCGGTCCACGGTGCCGTCAGGAGCAAAAAAATTTTCGCCAAAGGCTTGGCGCAGGGCCTCCCAGGCCGGTTGGCCCGGGGCCACCACCTCCCGGGCGATGGCATCGCTGTCCAACACTGGCAGTCCGGCCTCCCGCAAGAGAGCGGCGACGGTGCTTTTCCCCGAAGCGATGCCACCGGTAAGGGCAATTTTTAACATGGCAGATGGGCCAGAAAATCCAAGACCTTTTGAAAATCCGGGGGCAGTGGTGCCTCCACGGTCAGGGGCGCGCCGCTCCGGGGGTGCTGAAAGCGCAGGAGCCGGGCATGCAGCAGTTGCCGGGTGACCAGGGCGCCCAGCGGTCTTAACCCTGGCGCCAGGGCCGCCAGCCTCTTTTCCCCTCCGCCATAGACCTTATCTCCCACCACCGGGTGCCCGGAGGCGGCCATGTGCACCCGGATCT
>CALGOE010000219.1 GCA_937958145.1 uncultured Desulfobacca sp. | reverse complement strand
AGTCATGGATGGAATTGGAGGCGATGCGGCCGGCGCCGGCGGCCAGGATAACCGTGGCCGCGCCGGTGACGATGTCGCCGCCGGCCCAGACCCGGGGTTTCATGGTCTTGCCGGTTTTGGGGTCGGCCACGATATTGCCCCAGTTGTTCAGGACCAACCCCGGGGTGCTCTTGGTCAAAAGCGGGTTGGCACTGGAACCGATGGAAATGACGGCCGTATCGATCTCCACGATAAATTCCGAGCCTGGCACCGGCACCGGCCGCCGCCGGCCCGAAGCATCGGGTTCGCCCAACTCCATGCGGAGGCATTCCACGCCGGTGAGAAAACCGTCATCAGTGCCCAGGAAGCGCACCGGCGCAGTCAGGAACATGAATTCCACCCCTTCATCTTCCGCATGATGGATTTCTTCTTTCCGGGCCGGGAGTTCTTCCCGACCGCGGCGGTAGATGATGTAAGATTTTTCGGCCCCCAGACGGAGAGCCGTGCGGGCCGAGTCCATGGCCACGTTGCCGCCGCCAAAAGTCGCCACTTTCTTGCCCTTGACAATGGGCGTATCGTATTTCGGGAATTCGTAGGCCTTCATGAGGTTGGAGCGGGTCAGATATTCGTTGGAGGAATAGACGCCGATATAATGTTCACCCGGGATATTCAGGAAGAGCGGCAGACCGGCGCCCACACCCAGGAAAACCGCATCAAAACGCTCCAAGAGTTCATCCACCGTTTCCGAGCGGCCGATGACCGCATTGACCTCGAACTTGACCCCCAACCGCTCCAGATAACGGCATTCCGAGGCCACGATGGCTTTGGGTAGACGGAATTCCGGGATGCCATAGATCAAGACGCCGCCCGGGGCATGCAAAGCCTCAAAGATGGTCACCTCATGACCTTTCAGGATCAGGTCACCGGCCACCGTGAGGCCGGCCGGGCCGGAACCCACAACCGCCACTTTTTTGCCCGTGGGCTCGGCCTTGGGCGGCAAAACATCCCGGCCGTGCAACCGCTGATAATCGGCGGCGAATTTCTCCAGATTGCCGATGGCCACCGGCTCGTCCTTTTTACCCAAAATGCAGAGGCCTTCACATTGCACTTCCTGAGGGCAGACCCGCCCACAGACGGCCGGCAGGGCATTCTTTTCCCACAGCTTACGGATTGCCCCCTCAAAATCGCCTTCTTTGATGCATTTGATGAACGCTGGAATGTCAACTTCCACCGGACAGCCCTGCCGACAGCGGGGATCCTTGCATTGGATACACCGCTCCGCCTCTTTCATGGCCAGTTCGGGGGTATAGCCCAGGGGCACTTCATCAAAATTATGGCGCCGCACCTCGGCGGGCTGTTCCGGCATCTTTTGCCGGGGGATTTTTTCTTTCTTCGGGGCCTTGACTTCTTCGGTCATCGTTTTTTCCTCCGTGTCTTCAAGCTCGGATGCCGGTCCGGTTATTTGCCATAGCTGCAGGTGTGACCCTGGGATGTTTTAAAGGCATCATACGACAATTTTTCTTCGGGGAGATAGGAGCGCAGCCGCAGGTTGAGTTCGTCAAAATCCACCTCATGCCCGTCGAATTCCGGGCCGTCGACGCAGGCAAACTTCATCTTGCCGCCGACGCGCACGCGGCAACAACCGCACATCCCCGTGCCATCCACCATGATGGGGTTGAGGCTCACCAGGGTCTTGACATTGAATTCTTTGGTGACGTTGCAACAGGCCCGCATCATGGGCACCGGCCCGATGCAGACGGCCAAGCCGATATCTTTATGTTTTTCCAACGTTTCCCGAAGCTTATCGGTCACGAAGCCTTTGTGCCCATAGGTGCCGTCATCGGTACAGATCATGAGTTCATCGGAAACGGCCTTCATGCGGTCTTCCATGATGAGCAGGTCTTTGGACCGGGCGCCGATGACCGAATACACATAGTTGCCCAGGTTCTTCAATCCCCGGGTAATGGGATGCAAAACCGCGATGCCGGTGCCGCCGCCCACGCAGATGACCTTGCCGACCTTCTCCAGGTGCGTCGCCGCGCCCAAAGGCCCGATGACATCCAGGAAGGAATCCCCCACCTGCAACGTCTTGAAAAGGGCGGTGCTTTTGCCCACGACCATATAGATAATGTTGATCAGCCCCTTCTCCGGATCCGTGTCCGCCATGGTCAAGGGAATGCGTTCCCCGGTTTCATTGGCGCGCAGGATGACAAACTGCCCGGGTTTGGCCTTGGCCGCAATCTTGGGAGCCTTCACCCAATTGCTGATAATCGTGCCCTGGGCCAATTCCTGACGTTCCACTATTTCAAACATAGGTCCTCTCCTTTGAAAAGATACATGTGCCCCAAAAACTGCTGGAAGGCGTTTACCTGAACCTCCATACTTATCGGTCTCAATCTATTCTCTTATCACGCCATTGGGAAGAGATGCAAGTGATATTTATCACAAAAGCGCCCGCCAAACAAAATTCCCGCTGATTTTTACACAAGATGGGGATGATATCCTTCAAGCTTGCACCCAGCCGCACGATAACTCCTGGCATTTGGGCGCCGCTGCCGCCCTCTTCTCACAGGCGTTCACAGGTAGTCAAGGTGGCCAGGTCTTTGTAACCGCAATGCAGGCAGACGGTGATTTCGTGGGTGGTCTTGTCGTGGCTGCTGGCAAAATAGCTGATGGCGGCGCCATAGCAGAGTTCTGGTCGGCCGCAGCGGGGGCAGGCCCGGGAAATCTTGTGGACAAAACGAATAGCCAGATTCTCGGTGAGGTCGGCGGCACTCTTGAGGAAGATTTTTACTTCTACCGGCGATAAATTATGGCGAAATGACTCCATGTCCCTATTTTATCCGAAAAATGCGCTGTCCACCAGAGCGCGGACCAGGGTTGCCATTAGATCAGGACTCCCAGCTTGGCGGACAGGAGTTGGCGATAACTCTCATACAGGGCCTGCCAGATAACCTGGGGCCGAAATTGGGCCAGCACCCGCCGGCGGCCAGCCTGGCCCATCTTCTCTCTGAGCTCAGGCGCACTGACCAACCTGGCCAGGGCCTGGGCCAGGGCCCGGCTGTCATAGGGCGGCACCAGGATGCCCGTAACCCCATCGGCCACCGCTTCCACACAGCCGTCCACAGCCGTGGCCACGACCGGCAGGTTCATGGCCGCAGCCTCCAGGGGGGTGTTGGGAAAGCCCTCCCGATGCGTCGGCAACGTCAGGATATCCATAGCCGCATAGAAAGGAGCAGGATCATCGCAGGGCCCGGTCCAGACCACCCGGGAATCCGCCTCCAGGTCCGCCAGGACCGGTCGCGGCACCGGATCCTGTGGTTCCTTGGGGCCCACCAGGAGAAGATAGAGGTTCGGGTAACGCTCCCGCAGCCATTGCCAGGCCTGGGCCAGCTCAAGAATGCCTTTATCCCGGACAATCCTGCCCACAAACCCCAAAACCACGGCCTCGGCAGGGATGTGATACCGTTGCCGCACCCGGGCTCGCGTCTCCGGGGCCAAACGCCGCGGGTTAAACCTGGCCTCCGCGTCCACCCCATTGCTGCTGCCATGGCCCAAGACCATAATTTTTCCCGGAGAACAAATGCCGGCCGCCAGAGCTGTCTGGCGGTTGGCCTGACTGACGGCGATGACCCGATCGGCCAACCCGCAGGCCACTTTTTCCGTGCCCAGCAACAGACTCCGCTTCAACCCGCGCGCCGTGACAAACGGCAGCCCCCGCATACTATACACCACCACCGGAACCCTGGCCAGTCGGGCCGCCAGGGTCCCCAACAACCCGGCTTTGGGAGTATGAGCATGGACGATGGTCGGCTGTTGTTGGCGGAATATACCATAAAGCTGCCACAATGAGACGAGATCGGCCCAGGGGGTGATGCGCCGCGGCATGGGAACCGGAAAAACCTGGATATTCTCCCTCTGGGCCGTTGCCGCCAACAGGGGCCCCGGAGATGAGACGGCTTTAATCAAAAAACCGCGCTCCTGCAGAAAACCTATCTGCCCCCGGAAAAAGGTAAACGTCTCCGGCACCGTGGTCACATGAATTAAAAGAAGAGGCTCTCTCCGCATTGGTCAGCAGTCCGCTCAGCTTCCCGTCCCGCCGCCGATGGCGGCGATGACGGCCTGCAGTTGGCAGACCCGCCAGCCAAAGGCCGTTAGACCGGCCACCTCGGGTCGGAGAAAGGTGACATCATAGGGATCCCGCAGCAAGACCACGACCAGCCGGCGGGCCTTGGCCTGCACCTGGTCCAGGAGCGCCCGGTTGGAGGCGAAAAGATGGGCGTCATAACAGCCCAGGATGGTCAGGTCGGCGCGCTCGGCCAGCTCTGCCGCGGCCGCCAGATCGCTCACCGTGGGCTCCATACTCACCAGGAGCACGTCGGGGTTGAGCCCGTAACGGCCGAATGCCCTGGTCAGGAATTCCCGGCCGGTCAGGATCTCCCGTTCGATCATAATCCGGTCGGCCAGCTCGGCGAAGCGGGGAAAAATCACCGCCAGGCGTTCGCCGCGATTCTTAATCGGCAAAAGGCCGTCTTTATCCTGCAGAATTTGCACTGCCTGCCGGGAGATGGCGGCGGCCAGCTCAGCCCCCTCGCCTTCCGGCCGCGGTTCTCCCGGCTCAAAGCGCCGGGGCCGTTTCGCCGCCAGGGCGTCGAGGCGCTCGACGCTGGCCTCCAACTCTGCCAGGGACAGCTCCCGGTTTTCATAAGCCGACAACAGCGCCCTATGGACCTCTTTTTGGGCCTCGGGGGTGTGGCAGACCAAAAGCAGGTCGTGCCCGGCCCGGGTGGCCAGAACGGCGGCCTGGCCGATATTGCAGACAGCCGCAATGGCGCCCATCTCCAGATCATCACTGCTGATGACTCCCCCAAAACCCAGCTCCCGGCGCAGGCAGTCAGAGATGAGCGCCCGGGAAAAGGTGGCGATCTGGCGCGGGCCCGGATCCAGGTTGGGATAATAGGGATGGGACGACATGATCAGGTCCACCCCGACCCGGATGGCCTCCTGAAAAGGCGGCAAATGCACTGCCTGCATCTCCTGCCAGGTGGAGGGGATGACCGGCAGGCCCAGATGAGCATCCACCGGCGCATGGCCTTTGCCCGGGAAATGTTTGGCACAGGCAGAGACGCCACCGGCCTGCATGGCGGCAATGCGGGCCGCGCCCAGGACGGCCACCATCCTGGGATCGCGCCCATAGGACCGGATGCCGATATTGGGGCTATAGGCTTCGGTGAGCACATCCAGGACCGGCGCCAGATTAATATCCACCCCCAGACGCCGCAGCTCCCTGGCCTCGATTTCCCCCTGCCGCCGGGCGTAAGCGACATTGCCGGCCGCGCCCACAGCCAGGTTGTCGGGAAAGACCGTGATCCCCTCCCGAAACATGATAACCCGGCCCCCTTCATGGTCCACCAGGACCAGCAGGCGCCGCCCCAGGGCCTCCTCCAGGTCAGTAATCAGGGTGCGTACCTGTTCCGGGGAGAGAAAATTGCGCCGGTAGAGAATCAGGCCGCCGGCCCGCAGTTCCTGAAAGTGCTGGACGATTGCGGGGGTGACGGCGGTCCCGGCAATCCCCAGGACTAATTTGCGGCCGAGAAGATCTTTGAGTTCCATAACCGGGTATTCTAACAAAAAAGGGCAAAATATGATACGTTAAATGGCCATGAGGCACCAATCCATTTGGCCGGAGAACAGCCTGACCTGGCCTGACTATCTGGTCGTCCTGGTCCTTTTGGCCCTTCTGCTGCTGGTGGGCTTCTGGTCCGGACGGCGGGAAGAATCCACCGCCGACTTTTTCCTGGGCAACCGCCGCCTCCCCTGGTGGGCGGCCGGGCTGTCCTTTGTGGCGACGGAGATCAGCGCCGTCACCCTGATCTCGGTGCCGGCCATCGCCTTCCTGGAAAACTGGGAGTATGCCCAGTTTTTCCTGGGCTCTTTTCTGGCCCGCCTGGTCATCGCCCTCCTTTTTATCCCGGCCTTCTACCGCTATAATTGCACTTCCATCTATGAATTTCTCGGTCAGCGTTTCGGTCCGGCCACCCAGATTACCGGCTCTCTCCTCTTTTTCATCACCCGTCTCCTGGCCTCGGGTGTCCGCTTATTGGTGGCTGCCCTGGCGGTGAGCGTCCTTCTGGGCCTCCCCCTGGCGTTCAGCATCGGCCTTTTCACTGTCATCAGTATGGCTTATATTGCCTGGGGGGGCATGAAGGCCGTCATCTGGACCAACGTCGTCCAGACCCTGGTTTTTACTTTCGCCGGCCTGGCCGCCATTGCATTTCTTCTCAACGCCATCGACGGCGGCGCCGCCGCGGTTCTGGCCCTGGCCGGCCGCGCCGGCAAAATGTCTGTCTTTAACTGGGGGCCCAATCCAGCCACGGCCGGGGTCGGCGCCTTTCTGGCCAGCCTGGCCACCGATCCCAATCTCTTTGTCCTGGCCACCCTCAACGGCCTGTTCGGCTCCATGGCCGCCTTTGGCACGGACCAGGAGATCATGCAGCGTCTGCTGACGGTGGAAACCCGGCAGATCAGCCAAAAGACCATGCTCCTGACCCCGTTGGGCAGCGGCCTGGTCATGTTCATCTTCCTGTTCATCGGCTCCTGTCTGTATACCTTTTATGCCCAACACCCGGAACTGCCCCTGCCGGTCAAGGGGGACAATATCTTTCCCCACTTCATCGGCCAGCAAATGTCGGCAGGCTGGCGGGGACTGATGCTGGCGGCGGTCATCATGGCCAGCATTGATTCGCCCCTCGGTTCGCTGACCACCTCTTTTGTCACCGACATCTACCGGCCGGTCATGTATCCTGGCGCCAGTGAACGCCACTACCTGATCGTCTCCCGCCTGGGGGTGCTCTTCTTTGGCATACTCCTGGCGGTCATCGCCTATGCATGCAGTCATGGGGAGAAATTTCTCTGGCTGGCCTTCAAGATCGGCGGCGTCACCTACGGCTCCCTCCTGGGGGTGTTTCTGCTGGGGCTCCTCAGCCAACGCCAGGGGAACCGGGTAAACGCTGCGGCCATGATCCTGGCCGCCTTGCTCATGCTTCTGCTCCTTATCCTTTCTGAGAAGAAGATCATCCCGCTGGGCTGGACCTGGCTCCTCCTGCTGGGCACCCTGGTGACCTTCAGCCTGGGCTGGCTGGGCGGGAAAAGCCCGGGGGCGCAGAGCAACGACACTATTGCGGCAGAGCACTGAGGCAGTAATTCTCAAATTTGATGTGTTTTTCGCGCCGCGCAAACCTTTTTCGACCAAATTTAAGCCTGATGCGATGCCGACAAGGCCCTGTCGCCCTATTGGTTGGCATCTGCATCATGGGGGGAGAAAAAAAGCATGAACCTCGAACGCTACACCCAGGCCGGCCTGGTTTGGTTCCAATGGCCCCTGCTGACGGCTTTGCCAGGGTTGAGCCAGCGTATCTGGACCCGTCACGGGGGCGTCAGTCCGGCACCTTATGATAGTCTAAACCTGAGCTATACCGTGGGGGATGAGCCGGCCCGGGTGCAAAAGAATCGGGCCTTGGTGCGGGAGGCCATGGGGTTGGCGGAACTCATCAGCGTCGGCCAGGTGCACGGCTGTAACACCCTGATCCTGACCGACCGCCAGGAGGTCTTGGCAGCACGGGACCTGGGGGGTATCGACATCCTGATCACCAACCTGCCAGAAGTGGGACTGTTGATCAAGCAGGCGGACTGTCAGGCCGTGGTTCTCTTTGACCCGGTCCAACGGGTGATCGCCAATATTCACTGCGGTTGGCGAGGCAATGTGCACAATGTTATCGGCCAGGCGGTGCGCCGTTTACAGGAGGCCTTTGGCAGCCGGCCGGAGCAGTTGTATGCCGGGATCAGTCCCTCCCTGGGACCGTGCTGTGCCGAGTTTAAAAACTATCGACAGGAGTTCCCGGCGGCATTTTGGGGTTACCAGGTCCGCCCCGGCTATTTTGATCTCTGGCAGATCAGTGTCGACCAACTGCGGGCGGCCGGACTCCGGGCCGATCAGATCCAGGTGGCCGGCCTGTGCAGCCGCTGTCAGGGGGAGGATTTCTTTTCCTACCGGCGGGATAAGGTAACCGGCCGCAACGCCACAGTGGTGGCTTTGCAGGCATAAGGCCGAGTAAGCCACCCCTGCCTCGTCGGACCGGCAAAGCTCTTGCCGAAAAGAGAAGACCTCCGCCGGTGCGAACCGTAGAGTGGGCGCACAAGGTTTGGCGGCATCGCCGGTGGGGGCGCAAGGACAGGCCAGCGGCACGCCCCGGCTGAGCCGGACGTATCCTGCTGGCCTGAAGTTATTCGCTTTTTTTGGAAACCTTGCCTTTGAGGTCGTCGAAGGTCTTTTTGGCGGTATCAATGACGCTCTGGACCTGTTGGGGGTACTTGTAGCCGATATAGACGCCGACAACAAACAGCAGAATGCCGAACCACATGGTAATCTTCCTTTCTTAACCGGTTTTTTCGTGTTTTTTTATCAAAACTTCAGCCCTGCAGGCTTTGGAGGGCCTGTTGGGCGATGTGGCCAAGGGTAGTATCCTGCAAGGAACCGTCGTGGTAAAGCTTGACGGGGGTAGGGTCCGAGACCAGGGCGGTGAGGGCCGGAGCCGCCTCCTGCGCCCGCAGGATGCCCAGACACCAGGCCGCGTAGGCCTGGACCTGGGGATTGGCTGCGCTAAGGCGGGCCGCAATACGCGGCGCCGCTTCCTGGACAATTTCGGGGTGGGCTTGGGCCAACCGTCCCAACCCCCAAAGCATACCCTCGCCGGCAAACTCATCTTCCAGAAATTGAAACAGCATCTCAATAATATCAGCCACCAGGCGATAGTTGGTCCGGCCGATTTCGCCCAACAGGGCGGCGGCGCCCCAGCCAAAGCTGGCCGAATCCTCGTTCAGGGACCAGAGCAGGCGGGGAATTATTTTTTCAATGGCCTTGGGCCTGGCCTGGGCGATCCGGCCCACGGCTTCGATGGCCCGCCAATGCAATTGACTGTTGGGGTCAAAGAGGAGTTGCAGGAGTATAGTAATCACTCCCCCGGTCTGATCATTGAGAGCGGCCACGGCGGCAAGGTCGCCGTCCTCCAGAAGTTGGACAATCTGCGCGCGTTTGGCTGATCGGCTGGTAGCCATGAGTCAATATGGTTCCTCGAGTCGTTGGCAAGGGCAGGGGTTAGAAGGGGAAGTCATCCTCTTCTGCCGTCCCACCTGGGGGAGGCGGGAACGGCGGTTCCTCCCGGGTCCCGGCCCGCTCCGGGGCGGCTCCGAGCATTTGCATGTCTCTGGCAATAATTTCGGTGGTATAACGCTTGACGCCGTCTTTTTCGTAGGAGGTGGTGCGCAGCCTGCCCTCAATATAGACCTGCTTGCCTTTGGCCAGGTATTGTCCGCAGATCTCGGCCAGTTTGCCCCAGGCGGTGATGTTATGCCATTCGGTCAATTCCTGGCGGTTGCCACTCTTATCATTAAAGGTTTCGGTGGTGGCAATCCGGAATTTGGCTACTGCCGTGCCGTTGGCCGTATAACGCACTTCTGGGTCGGCCCCCAGGTGGCCGATGAGAATGACCTTGTTTACGCCTCTGCTCATACCCGCGTCTCCCAAAGATAATTCGGTGTTTGCCCCGCCAGGAATCTGTGAAATTATTCATTATCACAAAACCGCACCCGTGGCAAGCATGTTCGTCAGGAGTCGGTGCCTGTTGCCTTTTCTCAGGGCAGGGGGCCAGGGGTCTGTGAAAAAAATGTTCTTCCTGATGACAATGGCAATTTTCCTGTGGTATGATAGCACTGTCTTTCAGCTACCGGAAAAGAATCGTATACTTCAAGATAATTTTTTGATACATATCCCCCATGAAGCGGCGGTGGCAGGCAGACCAGGCAGCTTTGCGGGAACGGCTCAGACATTGGCTCAGCCTGGTGCTTTGCAGTCTGGTGGTTTCCCAAGCGGCCGCCTGCGTGATGTTGAGCAACCGACAGTTGACCCACGACCTGGCCGCCTCCCGAGGCGTAGTCCGCGTCGGAGTCGTGTTGCAGCACTGGCCCCATTTTCTGGCCAAGGAGGGCCGGAATTCCCTGGGGGAGGATTTTATCGACCTGCAGACCCGGTTTGCCGGTCCCTGGCAACCGGCGCAGCCAGTCCATCCTTTAGCCATGGATATGGCCGAGGTCACCGCCGACGATGTGGGCCAGGTCTTTCTTGTGGCCATGCGGAAGCGGGGCTATGAGCCGGTGCTGCTCAGCCTGCCTCCGGCCGCAACGCCGCCACGGGTGGAGGATTTATTACGGCGTTATGAGGAGAGCTATCCGGAACTGGACGGATTTCTGTTCGGTTATTATGCGCCGACTCTCTTTGTGGCCAGCGCCGAATTGCTGCCGCCAGGGGCTGGACAGCAGTCCGTCCGTCTGGCGGCCTTGGCCAGCAAGGCCGGGCGGCGGGGTAACCTGATCTGGTCCGGCAAGCACCTGACCCAGGCCCCGCCCCACACCATGGTTCATGCCTTTATCTACACGAGCTTGACCCTTTTCAAGGCCAAGACCCATGAAAGCCTCTGGCTGACGGCGGATTCCCGGGTCGGCGGCCCCATCCGGCCGGCCATTGCCGAGTGTCTGCCAGCGCCCACCGAGAAAGATTATCGGACCGATCCGGCCATGATCCGCAGGATTGTCCTGAACAACCTGCGCTGCCGCCTCTGGCACCTGCTGCCGGATGCGTGGGAATGACCAACAACAAGGGCAGAAGAGATGGTGGGGAGACCAGAGGCACCCAGAAACTACGATTGCTATCCACATTTTCTGCCCGCGGCCAGACCGCGCCGGACCAATATACTTTTTGAGAAAGCAAGAACACAAAAGAATGCCTTAAAATTTTTTTCCTGAGGGATTGGGGATTCATGTCACTGAAAAAACTGCTCAGCCTGATGTTGATCATAAGTTTTGTGATGCCGGTGCCGGTGGCCCGGAGCCAAGAAGGGGGTTCAGAGAGCGCAGGGCCGTCGTCTCCAGGGATGTTTGGCTCTGGAGCCGGGGGTACTTTTGGATCCAGCGGCATGGGGGGCGGCCCCAGCGGTAGCGGCGGCGCCACGGAAGCGCCGGCGGACTTGACTTCTCAGGCCCAGTTTTATCTGCAACGCATTGCCCCGCAGTATCGGCCGCCGGCGCCACAGCCCGCCCGTCCGGGGCAAAGAATCAACCAGCAGCAACAGGTCATGCCGTCGCCACAGCAGGTCATGCCTTCAGTGATACCGGGGCAGCCGCAGAATGGCCAGCAATTACCGGGATTAGTCCATTGGTTGCCGCCGGAGCCGCCCACGGAACTGGAACTCATGGCGCGGAACCAGGGTCTGACGTTGGGGGTCTTTGGCTACGACCTCTTTCGCCAGCCGCCCCAGACCTTTCAGCCGGTGACAGACATCCCGGTCGGGCCCGACTATGTCATCGGCCCCGGCGATACCGTGAACATCGTTCTATGGGGTTCCATTCAAGCGGAATACTCTCTCGTGGTAGATCGCAACGGCCAGATCGCCATTCCCAAGGTGGGGGTGGTGCATGTCAGCGGCCTCACCTTCCGGCAGCTGCGGGAGGTCCTGGATCGGGAATTCGCCCGGCAGTATACGAACTTCCAGATGAACGTCACCCTGGCCAACCTGCGCACCATCACCGTGTATGTGGTGGGGCAGGCCCGGTTCCCAGGGAGTTACAGCATCTCTTCCCTGTCGACGCTGGTCAATGCCCTCTTCGCTTCAGGCGGCCCCAGCAACCGGGGCTCCTTGCGCAACATCGAGGTGCGCCGGGGCAAAAAGACGGTGGTCCGTTTCGATCTGTATGATTTCCTGCTGCGGGGAGATAAATCCAAGGATATCCGCCTGATGCCGGAGGATGTCATTTTTATCCCGGTGGCCGGCCATCGGGTGGGAATTGCCGGACCGGTAAAAGTCCCGGCCATTTATGAACTGCGCCAGGAACATACCCTGTCCGAGTTGATCGACATGGCCGGCGGCCTGACGCCCACCGCCTTTAAAAACCGGGTGCAGATCACCCGCATCAGGGACCGGCAACAGGTTATCCTCGTGGAAGACGATCTGGAGTTGTTCCTCAGCGGGCGGCGTCCGGACGTTATTTTGGCCGCCGGCGACCTGGTGCGGATCTTTCCGGTGCCCGGCCAGGACATCCGCATGGTCAAGATCGGCGGTGCCGTGCAAAATCCCGGTGACTTCGGCTACCGGGCCGGGATGCGGGTCAGCGATCTCATTGTCTTTGCCGGCGGGTTTCTCCTCTCCACCAACCTGGACAGCGCTGAAATCACCCGGGTGACGCCGACGCCGGAGGGGCCGCAGACGACCCGCATCCCCGTCAACCTGCGTCTGGCCATGGCCGGCA